>JBBDQU010000032.1 GCA_040905865.1 Alphaproteobacteria bacterium | reverse complement strand
CCGCATTGAATCACAAACCCCTCACCAAAGGCGAGGGGTTTGTCAGCGGTCTGAACCGCGCCGAAGCGCGGTTCTGTCGGTTTGCCGCCCCTGAACGGACAGCAGGCCGCGCGGGATCAGCCCTGGCGCGCCTTGAACCGGGGATTCGTCTTGTTGATGACGTAGATACGGCCCTTGCGGCGTACCACGCGGCAATCCTTGTGGCGCGTCTTCATCGATTTCAGCGAACGTACGACTTTCATGGCTTATTTCCGTCGGAATTATGCGGGGCCGTTGAGAAGCGCGGAAAATAGGGATGGAGCGACCGCCTGTCAATACGGAGTTACACAAAGATTCAGGCCGCCGGATATGCGATAAATCCCTGAAATTCCTCTCAGGCGTTTTGCAGATACAAGGGCGACCGGTGCTGCCGCATCCCAGCGACCGGATCGTCGCGCCGCGCGCCAGGGGAGATTTCGACCGGATCAGCGCGCCGGACATGCCGGCAGTTTTGCGTCAGCAGCCTTACCTGAAGGTTAACGGCGGGCGCCGCAATGGCGGCTTATCCAATCGATTTATCGAAGAAGCGCTATTTCAGCATCAGATAAACGTAGAACCCCAGAAACGGGATTGTCAGAAACAGCGTCTTGCGGGCCTTCAACGTACGGTGCTCGCCCGACAAGAACGTCGCAACGATCTGCAGGACCGAGACAACGGCGCAGGCATGCAGGGCGATCTCCATGATATTGTCGGGAATATTCATCGTCCCCCCTTCCCGCGCCCGAATCCGCCGGTCAGACCACGCCCTTTTCGCGCAGCGCCGCAATATCGGCGTCCGACAGGCCCAGCGCCTCGCGCAGCACCTCATCCGTGTGCTGGCCCAGCATCGGCGGGGCCAGTCGGTAGGTTACCGGCGTCGCGGACATCTTGATCGGGCTGGCGATCAGCTTCGCCGGCCTGCCGCCGGTCGCCGGGTGATCCATTTCGATCACCATTTCGCGCGCCTTGACCTGCGGATCGTCGAACACCTGTTTCAGATCGTTGATCGGGCCGCAGCCGATCTTCGCCTTTTCCAGCGCCGACAGCCACCAGGCGGAAGGATGCTGGCGGGTTATGGTGTTCAGCGTTTCCGTCACATGGTCGCGGTTGCGGACACGTTCCGTCGCGGTGCGGAACCGGTCGTCCTGCAACAGTTCCTCGCAGCCGGCGACGCCGCAAAACCGTTCGAAGGTCGGGTCGTTGCCGACCGACAGGACGAAATAGCCGTCCGCCGACGGCATCACCTGATACGGCACGATGGAGGGATGCATGTTGCCCAGCCGCGCCGGCACCTCGCCGGTGGCCAGGTAGCTCATGCCCTGGTTGGCGAGCCAGGAGACATGCACGTCCAGCATGGATACGTCGATCTGCTGCCCCTCGCCCGTCAGCGCCTGGTGGCGGACGGCGGCCAGGATCGACACGCCCGCATACATGCCCGACATGATATCCGCGATGGACACGCCGACCTTCATCGGTTCGCCGTCCGGTTCGCCGGTCAGGCTCATCGCGCCGCCCATCGCCTGGATCAGCGCGTCGTAGCCGGGGCGGCTGGCATAGGGGCCGGTCTGGCCGAAGCCGGTGACCGAGCAATAGATCAGCCGCGGGAATTCCGCTTTCAGGTCCTCGTAGCCCAGCCCGTATTTTTCCAGCGTTCCGGTCTTGAAATTTTCCACCAGCACATCGCAATCCGCCAGCAGGCGCTTCGCCAGCGCCTGACCTTCCGGATCGGACAGGTTCAGGGTGATCGACCGCTTGTTCCGGTTGGCCCCGGCGAAATAGGCGCTTTCGCTGCTGTCGGCGCCGCTGTCGTCCGGCAGGTAGGGCGGCGCGAAATTGCGCGTGTCGTCGCCGACCTTCGGCCGCTCGATCTTGATGATTTCCGCGCCGAGATCGCCCAGGATCTGCGTGCAGGTCGGCCCGGCAAGGATGCGGGTGAGATCGAATACCTTCAGACCGTCGAGCGGACCGTTCATGCCTTTTCCCTTCAAATGTCGTCATTCAGCGCGGCGCAGGGCGTTTTCGCACCAAGCTGCCGATTGCGTCAATTTACTTTTGGAGCGGATCGAAGGCGATACCCCGTATCAATTCCGCGAATCTGATATAGAGGCGGCATCCTGCCCCCATGCGGAATTCACCCATGAATGCCGTTTTCCTTGCCGCCGTCCTGATCGCCTTCATCGTTGCCGGCTACCGCCAGGTGACGGAAACGCCCCTCGCCGGGGAATCCGCGCCGATGGATGCGCTGGGGCTGGCGATGATCGACGCGGCAAAGGGGTCGGTCGAACTGGCCATCGGGCTGGTCGGGGTCATGGCGCTGTTTCTCGGCCTGATGAAGGTGGCCGAAGCCGGCGGCTTGCTGGCCATCATCGCGCGCACGGTGCGGCCGCTGATGGTGCGCCTGTTTCCCGACGTCCCCGCCGATCATCCGGCGATGGGTGCGATAATCATGAACATATCCGCCAATGTGCTGGGGCTGGGCAATGCGGCGACGCCGTTCGGCATTCGCGCGATGCAGGAACTGGACCGGCTCAATCCGCAAAAGGGCACGGCGACCAACGCCATGGTCATGTTCCTGGCGATAAACACGTCGTCCGTGACCCTGCTGCCGACCGGGGTGATCGCGCTGCGCGCGGCGGCCGGTTCGGCGGACCCGGCGGGCATACTCCCCACCACGCTGTTCGCCACGATCTGTTCGACCACCGTGGCGATTGTCGCGGTGAAGCTGTACCAGCGTTTCTCGCCGGCGCCCATGGGCAATGCGGAAACCGGCAATACGGAAACCGGCGGTGCGGAAACCGGCGATGCGGCGGGAACCGCCCCGGCGGATACCGAACCGACTCCGGAACCGAGCGAGCCCTACCCGCTATGGGTCTCCCTGCTGGTGCTGGCCGCCGTCGCGGCTTTCGTGCCGCTGACGATCCTGTACGGGCGCGATATCGCCCCCTGGATCATCCCCGGACTGATGCTGGCGCTGCTGGGATTCGGCGCCCTGCGCGGCGTGCGGGTATACGAATCCTTCGTGGAAGGCGCGCGCGACGGCTTCAACGTGGCGCTGCGCATCATTCCGTATCTGGTCGCGATCCTCGTCGCGGTCGGCATGCTGCGCCAGAGCGGCGCGCTGGAACTGCTGATCACCCCGCTGGGCGCGGTGACCGGGCTGGTCGGCCTGCCGGCCGAAGCGTTGCCGATGGCGCTGCTGCGGCCGCTGTCCGGCTCCGGCGCCTATGGCATCATGGCGTCGATCATCCAGAACCCGGCGACCGGTCCCGATACCTATATCGGCTATCTGGTGACCACCTTCCAGGGATCGACCGAAACGACCTTCTACGTCCTGGCGGTCTATTTCGGCGCGGTCAATATCCGCCGCATCCGCCACGCGCTGGCGGCGGCGCTGACCGCCGATCTTGCCGGCATCGCGGCGGCGGTCGCGATCACGGCGTGGCTGTTCGGTTAGCGGCCGCCCGCACCCGCGAATCCGGCCTGTATTGGCGGTCGTACCGAACAGGATTATATTATAGCCATGAACGATGTGCCGAACCTCACCACGCTTCGCGCGGCGCTTGTTGCGCGAAAGGCGGAAGTCACGGCGGAAATCCGCCACTATCCAGGACCCATTCCCGGCTGCGACGCGCAGTTCAACCGTCTGCTGGAAATCCGCCGGATCCTGGCGCATGAACTGTTGCGCCTAGACGGCATCGCCGACGACAGCATCAGCGCCACGGAATTCGTCGCCCAGTCGCCGAGCGCCGGGGAACTGCCGCAAATCCTGTCGCTGCCCTGACACCCAAAATCCGGATTCGAAAATTCCTGCGACAATTCGGCGCAGCCGCCGATATTCGCCGCCCGGGCGGAAAATCCGAAGTTCCTGATTCGCCATGATAAATCCGCGGCAATTAATTTTTCCGCGAAACCCTTTGACTCCGGGCCCGCCGATTCGTCAGGATAAGGGCATTCCTAGGGGGGCCTCATGCAGAGGCTGAGATATCGTTAGTGTTGCGGACTGTCCGGAACGCGTTGCGATGACCCTTCGAACCTGATCCGGATCATGCCGGCGTAGGGACAGGAAACCAATGCCGCACGCGAACATCATAACCCGCCCAACCGCGATTGCGTCATTCCTCCCAATCGGATTCCGGATCTCCACCAACAATTGGCAGGAGATTCAACATGCCCAAAGACAGCGAAATCATCATTTCGACCGGCCCGATACCCGGCTCGAAGAAAATCTACGTCAGCGCCGGTAAGGACGGCGCCCTGCGCGTTCCCTTCCGCGAAGTGAAGCTGGAGGACAGCGCGAACGAACCGCCGGTCCGGCTGTATGACACATCCGGCCCCTACACGGCGGATGGCGTCCAGGTCGATGTGACCGCCGGTATCGCGCGGAACCGCGAAGCCTGGATCCGGGCGCGCGGCGATGTCGAGGAATACGAAGGCCGCGAAATCCGGGTCGAGGACAACAACCGCAAGCCCGGCGACAAGGACGCCTGTCCGGAATTCCCCGCCAAGCATCGCCCGCTGCGCGCGAAACCCGGCGCTGTCGTCACGCAGATGGCCTATGCAAGGCGCGGCATCATCACGCCGGAAATGGAATTCGTCGCCGCGCGCGAAAACCTGGGCCGGTCCGAACACCGGGACGGCGAAACCTTCGGCGCGAATATCCCGGACGTGATCACGCCGGAATTCGTACGTGACGAAATCGCCGCCGGACGAGCGATCCTGCCGAACAACGTCAACCACCCGGAATCGGAACCGATGATCATCGGCCGGAACTTCCTGGTGAAGATCAACGCCAATATCGGCAATTCCGCCGTATCCTCTTCGGTCGCCGAGGAAGTCGAGAAGATGGTCTGGGCGACCCGCTGGGGCGGCGACACGGTAATGGACCTGTCCACCGGCAAGGACATCCACAACACCCGCGAATGGATCATCCGCAATTCGGCTTCGCCGATCGGCACGGTGCCGATCTACCAGGCGCTGGAGAAAACCGGCGGTGTCGCCGAGGACCTGACCTGGGAGCTGTTCCGCGACACGCTGATCGAACAGGCGGAACAGGGCGTCGACTATTTCACCATCCATGCGGGCGTGCTGCTGCGCTACATCCCGATGACGGCGAAGCGCGTTACCGGCATCGTCAGCCGGGGCGGCTCGATCATGGCCAAATGGTGCCTCGCCCATCATCAGGAAAGCTTCCTGTACACGCATTTCGAGGAAATGTGCGAGTTGATGAAGCAGTATGACGTCGCCTTCTCGCTCGGCGACGGCTTGCGCCCGGGCAGCCTGGCGGACGCCAATGACGAGGCGCAGTTCGCCGAACTGGAAACCCTGGGCGAACTGACCAAGATCGCCTGGAAACACGACGTGCAGGTGATGATCGAGGGCCCAGGCCATGTGCCGATGCACAAGATCAAGGAGAACATGGACCTGCAGCTGGAAAAGTGCCACGAGGCGCCGTTCTATACGCTCGGGCCGCTGGTTACCGATACGGCGCCGGGATACGACCACATCACCAGCGCCATCGGGGCGGCGATGATCGGCTGGTTCGGCACGGCGATGCTCTGCTACGTCACGCCGAAGGAACATCTCGGCCTGCCGAACCGCAAGGACGTCAAGGACGGGGTCATCACCTACAAGATCGCGGCGCATGCCGCCGACCTCGCCAAGGGGCATCCGGCGGCGCGGCTGTGGGATGACGCCGTCAGCCGGGCGCGGTTCGATTTCCGCTGGCGCGACCAGTTCCATCTGGCGATGGACCCGGAAACGGCGGAGGATTTCCACGACCAGACCCTGCCGGCGGAAGGGGCCAAGATCGCCCATTTCTGCTCGATGTGCGGGCCCAAGTTCTGTTCGATGCAGATCACGCAGGAAATCCGCGACTTTGCCGAAAAGGGCATGTTCGACATGTCGGACAAGTTCAAGCAGACCGGCGGCGAACTCTACCAGCCAGCGGAGAAGGTCGCGGCAGAAGCCGCCGCGCTGAACGCCGGCGACGACTGATCGACGATACGACTTAAAAACGGCCCCTCTCCCGGATTTCGGGGGAGGGGCTTTTTATTGGTCCGCTGCGAACAGGTAAAATTGGCTCTTTCCCGGGACCACGGGAACGGCCGATAAGATGCGCCATGCCCCCGAACGAAAAAGAGCGATACGATGAGCACGCATACCAACGAACTCGGCCAGCCCGTCGGCTTCCCGATGCCGGACTGGAAACCCGCACGGATCCCGGACAGGACGCCGATGGAAGGGCGTTACTGCCGCGTCGAAGCCATCGCCCCCGAACATCGCGACGACCTGTACGAGGCTTTCCTGCTGGATACCGACGGGCGGAACTGGACCTATCTGTCACAGGGCCCGTTTGACAGCCGCGACGCCTTCGACCGCTGGTATGCCGCGCATTGCGCCGATCCGTCGCGCATCACCCAGGCGATCCGGGACCGGGACACCGGGCGGGCAATCGGGATCGCCAGCTACCTGCGCGTCGATCCGGCGGTCGGCAGTATCGAGGTCGGCTACATCAATTTCGCCCCGCCGTTGCAGCGCACCCGGATGGCGACGGAGGCGATGTACCTGATGATGGCCCGGGTCTTCGACGAACTGGGCTACCGCCGCTACGAATGGAAATGCGATTCCCTGAACGCGCCGTCGCGCAGCGCCGCCCTGCGGCTCGGCTTCACCTATGAGGGACGTTTCCGTCAGGCCACCATCTACAAGAACCGCAACCGGGACACCGACTGGCTGTCGATCCTGGATAGCGAATGGCCCGCGATCCGGCGGGGCTTCGAGGTCTGGCTGGACAGATCGAATTTCGACGCGGCCAGGAACCAGCGTGCTTCCCTTTCGTCCCTGATCGACGCGAACCGAAAGGCGGCCTGACCCTGTCGATGGGTGGTGATCGGATGCGCCCGATCCTGTAAGAAGGCGCTCCCAACCCCAAGCGAAACGGGTTCGCCGTGCCGGAAATCGCCATACTGCTGCTCAAGGCCGGCCTCGCCGTGTTCGTCGTCGTTGGCGCAACCGTGGCGGCGGAACGGGCCGGACCGTTCTGGGGCGCGCTGATCACATCGCTGCCAATTTCCATGGGACCGATCTATGTCGTCCTGGCCATTGACCAGTCCGACGCCTTCATTACCGACAGCACGCTGAGCAGCTTCGCCGTCCACGCCGCGATGCCGGCCTTCCTGGCGGCGGGCACCATTGCCGCGACCCGGTTCAGGCACGCTGTCACCGTGGCCGCCGCCATCGGCGCATGGGGGCTGACGGCTCTGGCGATTCATTCGGTGACATGGACCGTCGGTTCGGCGATCGCCCTGAACGTCGCGGCGTTCATCGGCGCCTATGTTGCCGTCGGGCTGTGGGGCCGGCCCGGGGTTGCGGTTCCGGCGCCGTCGCGATGGTTCGACCTGCCCCTGCGCGCGCTGCTGGTCGCGTCGCTGACCATTGTCGTATCGCTTAGCAGCGCGGCGCTGGGCCCGAAAGCGGCGGGAATCCTCGCCGTGTTCCCCGTGGTGCTGTTCAGCGCGACCATCGTGCTGCTGGCCCGGCTCGGCAGGGCGGCGACGGCGGCAACGCTATCCCGCGCCGTCATACCGCTGGTCGGCCTCGGCTTGACGCCGCTGACCGCGCATCTCGCGACGCCGCATTACGGTTCAGGGATCGGTCTGGCGCTGGGTTTCGCGGCAACTTTGAGCTATTCCACCGTGCTCATCCTGTGGCATCTTCGCGGGACGGCTCTTTTTCACCGGCAACGCCGAGATTCCACATGACATGGTCAGAATGCCTGACACGGGACATGCGGCTGTTCAGCCCGACCCTGAAGGCCCGGCATGATCCGGCACCGCAGGGTACTGATCGGTTACCTTCTGGGGATTATCGTGGCGGCGGTCATCGGCACAATCCTGATCGGCTGGGAGCGGAGCATGACGCTGGTCATGCCGACGCCGGCTCCGGAAGATATCGATTTCGCGGCGCTGCGCCCGGCGGATGCGCCGAACCGCTTTCTGGTCTGCCCCGAAAACTACTGCGCCGCGCCGCCGGACCGGATCAGCCCGGTATTCGACATGCCGGTCGCGGCGTTGCGCGACCGCTGGCAACAGATGCTGCAACGCCATCCCCGGATCACGCAGGCGCGGGCGGATGAAACCGGCCTGCAGCACGATTTCGTCCAGCGGTCGCGCTTTTTCCGTTTCCCGGATTCGATCACGGTGCGTTTCATTCCATTGCCGGAGAACCGTTCGACCCTCGCGGTGTACAGCCGGTCGCGGTACGGCCGCGACGATTTCGGCGTGAACCGGGAACGCATCGAGGCCTGGCTGGCGGCGCTGTCCGGGTAACCTGCAAGCGGCTGGTCCAGCAGGCGGCGCGTCCACCGCCTCCCCTTGTGCATTCGCCTGTCGGTCGTGTAGCATTTTCACCGGTTCGCGCCCGTCGCGAAAGGCGAAAGACCACTGGCCAGAGGAGAGACCATCATGGCGGTTGCCCCGTTAGCGAGCAAAGCCGGCGCGCCGGCCGCGCGGCAGTCGGAGATGAGCGCGGCGGAGTGGCAGACGCGGGTCGATCTCGCGATGCTCTACCGGATCGTCCACCGCCTCGGCTTCACCGACCTGGTGGCGACGCATCTGTCGGCGCGCATCCCCGGCGAGGAAGATACCTTCCTGATCAACAATTACGGCGAAATGTTCGACGAAATCACCGCCACCAGCCTGGTGAAGATGGACATGGACGGCAATGTGCTGAGCGGCGAAGGATTCAATTTCGCCGGCTACTGCATCCATAGCGGCATCTATCTGGCGCGGCCGGACGCGATGTGCGTCACCCATCTGCATACCCGCGCGAATATCGCCGTCTCGGCCATGGAAGGCGGGTTGCGTCCGATTTCGCAGCATTCGCTCTGGCCGCTGCTGAGCATGGCGGAGCATGAATACGAAGGCCCGGCGCTGGATCTTTCGGAACGGGAATCGCTCAAAAAGAACATCGGCGACAAATTCGTCCTGAACATGCACAATCACGGCTCGCTCTGCCTTGGCCGGACGATCCCCGAGGCATTGCATTTCACCTATTACTACGAAACATCATGCCAGATTCAGGTCGATACGATGGCCGCCAGTGTCCCGGTGCGGGAAATTCCCGCCGACATCGTTGCAAAAAGCCACGAGATTTATGCCGAATGGCTCGCCTCTGGCGATATGGGCATGCTGGAATGGAACGCCTTCCAGCGCAAATTCGCCCGCGAGGGCATTGAATTCGCCCGTTGAAGCCTGAGGCGATTCCAGCAAACCCCGACCTGATCTAGCGGCTGATGGAGCGGGCGTGCACCGCGCGGACCCGCTGGACCGAATCCTTCATGGCCCGCAGCGTTTCGTAGAAAACGATGTTCGACCTTACCGACCGGTCGTCCAGGTCCGCGCTGGCGATTTTCGCCGCATCCCGGGTGCGCCCGGCGAGGCCGAGCCCCAGCGCAAGGTTCTGCCGCTGCAGCACGGTTGCCTGCGACGCGCTGGCCAGTTCGCGCAGCACCTCGATCGCCGCGTCGTATTCGCCCGCGAAGGCCAGCGACAGCCCCAGATTGGTTTTCAGGTTCACATCCTCGGGCGCGCTGGCGAGTCCGGCCCGGTAAAAATCCTGGGCATCCTTGTGCTTGCCGAGCAGGTCATTGGCGACCCCGAGGCCGTTGAACACCTGGGGATCGCCCGGCGTGACCGTCAGCGCGCGGTCGTAATGACCGATGGCGAGTTCGGGCTGGTTGATGGCGACCATCGCATTGCCCAGCCCGCGCAGCGCCACCGCATTCTGCGGCTCCAGCGCCAGCGCCTTGCGAAAGGCTTCGGCGGCGTCTTTCGGCGCGCCCGACGCGGCAAGCACCTGCCCCAGCCCGACCAGCGGCGCGGCTTTCTGCGGATCGGCGCCATGCGCGTGGCGGTACAGGGTCGCCGCCCCCGCAAGGTCGCCGCGCGCGCGGCTTTCCTGCGCCGAGGTGAACAGCGTAACCGAAACATCCGTCTTCGGACCACTGTCCGCGAACTTCTCCGGCGGGTTGGACGCGCAACCGGACAGCGCCGCGGCAATCGCCAGCGTGGCCAGGACATGCCGCCAGCGGTCCGGTAAGGTCCCGAGGCATGAATTCGCATACATCATCATGGGGACATCCATACCGCAAAATGGTTACCGAAGCATTTACGATCGTTTAAAATAAACGACGGATTTTATTCAATTTTATGGCTTCGGGCGGGGCTGGCGTCCGCCGGGCCGCAGCGCGCGAACCCGTAGCCTTGTAACCGTTACCGCGCCTCCGTATCATCCGCCGCAATTGCCCGGAACCGTCGAATAGCCAGAACCGCCGCCATGCCGCAGACCGCCACAGCATCCCGCGCCGCCATCCCCTCCGTCGACCGGATGCTGAACCATCCGCGACTGGAAACCGCGCTGGCCGCCTATGGCCGCGGCGCCGTCACGGAGGCGGTGCGTACCGTGCTGTCCGCCCTGCGCCGACGCATCGCGGAGGATGCCGACGCGGCGCGCGGCGAGGCCGACCCCGCCGCCATCGCGGCGCGGGTCGATGCGGTGCTCGACGCGCTCAACCGGCCGTCGCTGAAGCGGGTCTTCAACCTGACCGGTACGGTGCTGCATACCAACCTGGGCCGCGCACCGATGCCGCAAGCCGCTATCGATGCGATGATCGAGGCCGCCGGCGCCTGCAATCTGGAATACGACCTGGAAGCGGGATCGCGCGGCGACCGCGATTCCCATCTGGAGTCCTGGTTGAAGCGGCTGACCGGGGCGGAGGCCGCGACGGTCGTGAACAACAACGCCGCCGCGGTGCTGATCACCCTCAACACGCTGGCGGCGGGCGGCGAAGTGCTGGTGTCGCGGGGAGAATTGATCGAGATCGGCGGCGCCTTCCGGATCCCCGATATCATGGCCCGCGCCGGCTGCACCCTGCGCGAGGTGGGCACCACCAACCGGACCCACCTGCGCGACTTCGAATCCAACATCGATGACCATTCCGTGCTGGCCATGAAGGTGCATGCCAGCAATTACGAAATCCAGGGCTTCACCGCCGCCCCGGCGGAATCCGACCTGGCGGCGCTGGCCCATGCCCATGACCTGCCCTTCGTGGTCGACCTGGGCGCCGGCGCGCTGGTCGACCTGGAGCGCTACGGCCTGCCGCACGAGCCGACGCCGCGCGAAACGCTGGAGGCCGGCGCCGATATCGTCACCTTCAGCGGCGACAAGCTGCTGGGCGGGCCGCAGGCGGGGCTGATCGTCGGCCGCGCCGACCTGATCGCGAAAATCAAGAAGAACCCGATGAAGCGGGCCATGCGGCTCGACAAGACCACCATCGCCGCGCTGGAAGCGGTGCTGCGGCTGTACGGCAACCCCGACACTTTGGCTGAAACCTTGCCCGCCATCGGGCTGCTGAGCCGATCCGCCGAGGATATCGCCGCGCTGGCGAACCGCATCCTGCCCGCCGTCGCGGCGCGGCTGGACATGGTCGCGACGGTCAGCATCGAACCCTGCCGCAGCCAGATCGGCAGCGGGTCCCTGCCCGTCGACCGGCTGGACAGCGCGGCGCTGGCGATCCGCCCGAAACAACAGGGCAAGGGCAGCGCCAAAACCCTTGCCGCCATCGTCGACGGGTTCCGCAACCTGCCCGTGCCGGTGATCGGCCGGGTGCGGGATGGAAGTTTCTTCCTCGACCTGCGCTGCCTGACCGACGAGGCGGCGTTCACCGCGCAGCTGGACCGGCTGTCCCCGGCATGATCGTCGCGACCGCCGGCCATATCGACCACGGGAAAACCCTGCTGGTGAAGGCGCTGACCGGCATCGACGCCGACCGTCTGCCGGAGGAAAAGCGCCGCGGGCTGACCATCGACCTGGGCTTCGCATACCGGCATCTGGAGGACGGCGCCGTGCTGGGCTTCGTCGACGTGCCGGGGCATGAAAAATTCGTCCGCAACATGCTGGCCGGCGTCGGCGGCATCGATTTCGCCCTGTTGATCATTGCCGCCGATGACGGGCCGATGCCGCAGACGGAGGAACACCTGGCGATCCTCGACCTGCTGGGCGTCGGCACGGGCGCCATCGCCATCACCAAGACCGACCGGGTAACGACGGCGCGGCTGGAGGACGCCAAAGCCGAAGTCGAAATCCTGCTGGACGGCACGACGCTGGAAAACGCCCCGGTCTTTCCGCTTTCCGCCATGACCGGCGACGGCGTCCCCGCGCTGCAGGCGCATCTGGAATCCGCCGCGCGCGGCATGGCGGCGCGGCCTGACAGCGGCAATTTCCGCCTCGCGGTCGACCGCACCTTCACCGTCGCCGGCGCCGGGGTCGTGGTCACCGGCACGGTCTATTCGGGACAGGTATCGGTGGGCGACCGGCTGGTCATTTCGCCGGCGGGCACGCCGATCCGGGTGCGGGCGATCCACGCCCAGAACCGCGATGCGACGGCCGGACGCGCCGGGGAACGCTGCGCCCTGAACATCACCGGCGCGGGGGTCGGGCTGGATTCGGTCCGGCGCGGCGACTGGCTGATGGCGGAAACGGCCCATGCGCCGACACGGCGCCTCGATGCCGCGATCCGGATGCTGAACGCCGAAAAAAAGCCCTTGCGGCACTGGACCCCGGTCCATGTCCATCTGGCGGCCAGCGCGGAAACCGGCCGGGTCGCGATCCTGGAAGGCGGGTCGATCGCGCCGGGTGAAACCGGGCTGGTGCAGCTTGTGCTCGACAATCCGGTCGGCGCGCTGGCGGGCGACCGCTTCATCCTGCGCGACCAGTCCGCGCGGCGCACCGTCGGCGGCGGCCGGATCGTCGATCCGTTTTCACCGGCGCGCGGCCGGGCGCGGCCGCAGCGGCTGGCGGTACTGCACGCGGTGCGGGATACGGCGCCGGGCGCGGCATTGGCGGCGCGCCTGGAACAGGCCGTGGACGGCGTCGATCTCGGCCGCTTCGCCCGGACCTACAATCTGACGCCGGACGAGGCATCCGCCCTGTGGGAGGATGTAGCGATGATCCGGGTCGGGTCGCCGCCGGAGCAGACGGGTATTTCCCCGGCGCACTGGGACGCCCTGCGCGACGAGATCGTGACGGCGCTGCGGGGCTGGCATGCGAGCCGCCCCGACCAGCCGGGACCGGAAGAGGCGCGGCTGCGCCGGGCGATGACGCGCAAGCCCGGCCAGGACCTGTTCAGCGCCGCGATCCTGGACCTGCTGCATGGCAGGCGCATCGCCCGCGACGGCGTGTACCTGACGCTCCCGGGGCACCGGGCGGTATTCTCAAGCGAGGACACGGCGATCTGGGAACAGGTCCGCCCGATGCTGGAGGAAGGCGCGTTGCGCCCGCCGCGGATGCTGGAAATCGCCGAGGCGATTTCCCGGGACGGCCGCACCACCGAACGCTTCCTGACACGGGCCGCCCGGGCCGGGCTGATCCACCAGGTCGCGGATAACCGCTACTACCTGCCGGAAACCCTGCTGCAACTGGCGGAAATGGCGGCGGCGCTGGCGAAGGAATCCGCCGACGGCCATTTTTCCGCCGGCGATTACAACAGGCGGGCCGGAATCGGCCGGAACCTGACGATCGATCTGCTGGAATTCTTCGACAGGAAGGGACTGACCCGCCGATCCGGCAACGAACGTACCGTGATCGTTCCCGCCAGGGATGTTTTCGGGAACCGCGCGCCCTGAACTGTAAGGTTCGCGGCTTTCACCGCCGCACCGCCGCCGTCCCGCGCGGTATCGCGCCGGGATTGGCGCGCGGCTTCTGGAAAAGATGCAGCAGCCGGCTGATCGATTTCGGCGAACACCAGTGCCGCTTTTCCGGGCGTCGCTTTTCCATCAGATCGTTCACGATGGCGGAAATTACCTGCCGCTGACGACCCACATCCAGGTCCAGATTGTCCCGTTCGACCTGTTCTTCAACCGCAGCCTTTACCCTTGGCCACAGCCGACGCGCCAACTCCATGTCGTCGTACGCCCAGACAATAGTTGCGCAATACATAACCACCCTTTCGTTCCCACCTGCTCAATTTTCTCACTCTGTCACAGATAAAATATAAAAATAACTGTAATAAGTCAAAAAAATTGTATTTTAACAAGTATTAACGGATATTAATACTTATTAACTAAAAATTAAATGTTATTTTATCGTTTTATACTAGTATTTACTATATTTTGTTCTGTATTTTCATAAAATTTTATCCATCTGCACCCTGGAAAGGCCATCGTCATGAATTTCGGGTGCGGTGCCGGAAATTATGCCATTATCTGTGCCAATGATCGGAATACCTGCAATCAGTCATGGATACAGGCGCGATGGAAACCTATCGGGGTAGTTGTCACTGCGGGGATGTCGCGTTCGAGGTCGACACCGATCTTGACGGCGTCGCCGTCTGCAACTGCTCGATCTGCCAGCGCCGCAATGCGGTCATGCATCGCGTGCCCGCCGACCGGTTCCGGCTGCTGCAGGGAGAGGAATCGTTGGCGCTTTATCAGTTCAACACGGGGGCGGCGAAGCATTATTTCTGCAAACGCTGCGGGACCTATCCGTTCCACCGCCCCCGCATCGCGCCGGACGCCTATACGGTCAATGTCTTCTGCCTGGACGGCATCGACCGCGACCTCGTCGCGACCCTGCCGGTCACCTTCATCGACGGCCGGACGTTTTCAGTAAAACCCGAATAACGGCGCGCCGGGACTCATTTTCGCCGATCTATTTCCGCAGCAGCAGGTAGACGGCGACGGCCAGCAGCGAAGCGCTGAACACGAGGCTCTGGATCCGGAAGGCCAGCGCCGAGCGCATCAGCGGTCGCAGTCCGGCTCCCGCGACCAGCCAGGTCGCCTGCGACAGCGCCACCAGGGCGATCAGCGCGGTCACGACGATCCAGTTTCCGGATGCGCCCGGCAGCAGGAACTGGCTGAACACCGCCGACACGACCACGTAGTATTTGGCGTTGAGCACCGAGAGCAGCAAGCCGTCGCGCAGCCCGTACAGGCGCACCTCGGTTTTATCGTCCGGCGGGGCGCTGCGGTAGATCCGGACCGCCAGGTAGACGATATAGGCGATTCCCAGATAGCGGATCGTGTCATACGCGACGGGACTGGCGAGGAAGAGTTCATTCAGCCCGAACGCGGCGGCCAGCGCAATGGCCGCGCAGGACGCCATCATCCCCGTATAGAACGGAATCGCGGCCACAACCCCGCTGCGCATCCCCAGCCCGGCCAGCGCGACGGTCGCCGGGCCGGGACTCATCGTCAACGGCAGCACCATGCCGAGAAAGGCGAGAACGGTTTCCATGGCGGCGCGGTTCAGGAATAGTTGCGGATCAGTTCGGCCAGCCGCGCAATCCCGGAATCGATCTTTTCCGGGCCGGCCAGGGAAAAACTGAGGCGGATCGTGTTGGCCCCGGCGCCGTCGGCGAAGAACGCCCGGCCCGGCACGAAGGCGATCTTCGCCTTCGCGATCGCCGCCTTCAGCAGCGCCGCGCCGTCGCACGACGCCGGCAGGGTCAGCCACAGGAAGATACCGCCTTCCGGATCGGTCCAGGTGACGCCGTCGGGCATGTAGCGTTGCAACGCCGCGCGCATGCGGTCGCGCCGTTCGCGGTAGCAGGCAATCGACGCCGCCACCTGCCGGTCGAACACGGACTCCGCCAGATGGTGCATCACCACCTGGTTGAGCAGCGGGCTGTTCAGGTCGGAGGCCTGCTTGATCAGCACCAGCCGGCGCACGATGGGCCGCGCCGCGCAAATCCAGCCCACCCGCAGCCCCGGCGTCAGGGTCTTGGAAAACGTCCCGCAATAGATCGTGCGCGCGCCGTCGACATGGCCGGTGCGGGCGGCGTCCAGCGCGATCACCGGCGGCACCGGCGCGCCGTCATAACGCAGCGCCGCATAGGCGGCGTCCTCGATCACCGGGATATCCAGTTCGCCCGCCAGCGACAGCAGCGATTGCCGTTCGGCTTCGGAAAGCGTCCGGCCGGTCGGATTGGCGAAATCGGGCACCACATAGGCGAATTTTACCCGCCCGCCCTCGACCGCTTCGGCGGCGGCTTCGGCATAGGATTCCGGTGTCCGGTTGGTCGCGCCGAATTCGAGCCGGTCGTAGCGCGGCTCATAGGCGTTGAAGGCCTGCAGCGCGCCCAGATATGTGGGCCAGTCGACCAGCGCCGTATCGCCGGGCGACAGCAGCAGGCGGGCCAGGAAATCCAGCGCCTGCTGCGAGCCGGAGGTAATGACGATGTTGTCGGGGTCGCAGGTCGCGCCCATCCGGGTCATGTAGCCGGCGATCCATTGACGCAGCGGCAGGTAGCCCTCGCTGGTCGAATATTGCAGCGCCGAATTGGCCCGCACCGGATCGGCCATGATGGCCTGGTAGGCGTTGCCGGCTTCATCGCGCGGGAACAGCGCCGGGTCAGGGATGCCGCCGGCAAAGGAAATGATGTCCGGCTGGTCCAGCAGTTTCAGCAGTTCGCGGATTTCCGATCCGTTCATCCGCGCCGCCCGGCGCGCATAGGCCGGCTCCCACGCCAATGCATTCTCCCCCATGACTTCCTCCGACACCACAGATGGCAAGGCGGCTTTTATGTCAATGATGCTGACTTATTGTCAAGATGATTATCCAGTCGGCCTGTTTTTTGTAATTATATTACGCTGGCGCCGTGTCAGCCGCCGGTGATGGCCGCCGGCGAGCGATAGCCGCCGGTGATGTGACGCGCGATCCAGGCCGGGTCGTCGCGCCGCGGCAGGGTCAGGGCGGGTTCGCCCTTGCAGCTCAACCGGTACAGCAGCCGCGCATCTTCCAGCCGGCCGATCCCGGTCTTGATCGGCGGCGAGCAGTGAATGGACATGTAGTCGTTCCAGATGGTGACGTCGCCCGGCTCGTGCAGCCGGTCATACCGGAATTGCGGCTGCAGCACGTGCTTTTCCAGCCTGTCGAGGAATTCCCGCGATTCCGCCGGCGTCATGCCGTCCACCTCGATCGCGGGCCTGACGCCGGGGCGCGAAGCCCAGACCGGACTGTGCAGCGACCTGACGCCGGAACGCGGATCGGTGTGCACCAGCGGCGCGAGGAAGCCTTCGTCGCCCTCGTTCAGGCGCCGGCGGACTTGCAGCCCTTCGAGCCGCGCCTGTTCGCCTGGCGGCAGCGCCGCGAAGGCCGCCGCCGTATCCGCGAAGGCGGTCTCGCCATCCAGCGGCAGGTTCCGGCGCAGCGCCATCAGTTCGTCGTCGGACCCGGCGAAATAGGGCTCCGGCCCGGCCACCACGGGCGCCTTGACCCAGTGCCCGCCCGGCGCGTCCCGCGCCACGGGCATGTGATGGACCAGGAACATCGACACGTAGAGGGGCAGCGGTTCGTATTCGATATCGGTGTGCCAGGTGCCGCCGTTGCTCAGGCGGGTGCGGTCGCGGTCGCCCTCGCCCAGCAGATTGGTCGCCACCAGCACCGCCGGCGACTCGTGCGGCAGGCAGGCGACCTGCCCCGGCAGGGTCGAATCCGCCGCGGCGGCCTTGCGGTCCGCATAGGGCCGGATTTCGACGGCGCCATCGCTCGCCCCGTCCTCCTGCGCCGGCTTGCCGCCCCGCAACAGGTTGGAAGGATGCGCGACAGGCGCGCCCCAATGATTGGCGAACCGCTCGAAAGTTGCGAGCGAGAACCGGTTCAGGTCCTGCCCCGCGATGGTCAGCAGCCGGCAATGCGCGAGCGTGTCCAGCAGCAGCGCCACCTGCGTCGGAAGCAGCGGCTTGCAGAGATCGATACCCACCACGCGCGCGCCCATGCCGCTGGCGGCGAGAGGGTGCTCGAGCGCGACGGCGGAGCCGAATTCGGCCTTGAAGCGGCGCTCCAGGTCCGTTGGCGTCAGATCGACTATGGTATCCGGCATGCCTGTTCCCTCCCTTGGTGTGGCAAGGGAAAGTCTAGCCGCGATCCGACCGGCCGTCCAAGGGGCTTCGGCGCAAGGCCGGGAGCTGGCACATCTTTCGGCGTTGGGGCTTACTTTCTGCACCAATACCAATACGTGCCGAATTAGATAACAGCGCACGACGTACACCAAAGTGAGTGCCAGATTATGTAATATATTTAATGATTCTCGCCTCATCTCGTGTCATGCTTAGACGCTTGCAGTATCCGTGTAACAATTAACCGTTACCGTAATGCCATGCGCCCCGCCTACGAGCAAACGGGAATTAATAGTTTTTAACTCGCTAGTGGCATAGATGGCGCAAATCCACCCAGCTCAACTGTATTAACCGCTTCATCATGCTTTTCCTTTAAATCCTCCAAGTATGGCCAACTGGTAAACGGTTTCGGAAGTTTAAATTCGTTCCTAAGCTCACATGCAAGCACCCAAGCACGATATCCGACTCTGCCTACCTGCAAGTCGTAGGAACCTACGCAAATGTCGTCATGTAGATTGTGAATAAAATAGTAGTGTCCGGCGGCTTCGATCACCTCATTTGGAAACATTAGCAATCGCCCACCTATTTTCTTATCGACTGAGCGCCAATCGACATCACTCGGGTAATTCGGAAAGGGAGGAATCGTCCCTCTGCGACTGCCGCCATAACTTTCGAAGTCCTCGTCGAGGGCTTGTGCGGAAATTAGCTCCGCACACTCCAATGCGTAGCGTTCTAGGACCGGCGCTATTCTATTTGCGAGGTAAGTCGCATCGCGTTCAGTCGTTTGTCTTTGCTTGATATGGTCTCTAATCCAACCGACACCGAGCGTAACCGCCGTCGAAACAACGCCGAGCTGTGCGATGCTCCAAAGTGTAAGCGTGTTCTCCATCGACTCTCCAACATCTAGCCTCATCAACTAATTTTCTGCAGTCCACCACCGAGCGTATTCAAAAAGGTATTTCATCGTCTAATGCACTAGTCTCTGCAAGAGGAAGAAGAGCCCTCGACGGCAATGGCAAGTTTGTCACAATGAACAAGTTTAGAATGTCGTCGCGGTCTATGAACATAACCTGCGAACGTTTTGTCGCGTCCAAACGCTCCCCCAGCCAGTTTTTTGCCTGCTTCGTTATCTCGCCTCCCGCAACGATAAAAGCATGGTCAACGAGCACACGACGACTTAGTTCTGGATCGAATATTTCGTGCCCAAGCATCATTGTAACCTGGTTCAGTATCTCGCCAATGTTGCGCGACCCTCCTTTACTTGCGCCTGCGGAGTCGAGCTTTCCTTTTTTGGCTTGTATTCCAAAATAAAGTACATGTAGCGTCGGAAGGGTGTATTTCATCCACACGTCTTTACCGTATTCTAACGCTTTGTCTTTGTGTCCTGCTGCAGTGATGCGGTGGAAACCCAGTTGGCGAAACAAGGGTTGAAGCACCTCCTCGATCAGATCGTCCTCTGAACATTTGTCTAGATAGGCAGTGAGTTGAGACTTTCGTTCTAGTTCCGCCGGCGTCAGAGGGCGATGAGGGTTAGCTATTTTTGCAATGGTGTTAGTCTCGATATGGCGCAGTTGTCCGAGTCCATTGTCATCGTAAAACGCCTCCCAACCCTCGCGGGCAAGCACTACGTTAAGTGCAGTCAGCGCTTTGCTACGATCCGCGTCACCTTCTTGCGCCTCTCCCTTATCGAGAACGGCACGTATGATGCGTACAAACGCGTCGGGTGGAATATTGGGGCCAGGGTGCGGTAATGCCAGAACCTCTTCGAGCCTATCCGAAACCCAAGCCCACCGCGTCGAACCGTCGTGGAAAAACTCGAGGTCACAATCTTCGAAGAACTCGGTGATGTAGGAACTTGATCGATATTGAAAGTGATCAACATTGCCACAAATGATGTCGGCCAATTCCCGTAAATTTCTATTCTTCCATTTCATTTCAATACTTTAATCTGCTGACATGAAAAAGCAATCGTGCATATGTTGTTCTTGGCGCCGGTAACTATATCCGTATTTTCTTGAATTGCGGTGATTCAAAGTGACTCTACGTTAGTCAATAAGGCACAATTCTGATTTCTGCGACAATGCGCATTGCCGACAACCCTCTGACGTGACACGTTCTACTGCCCAGCCCGGCACCCCCGGAGCCGTGGCGGACAGGCGGCCGATACCCGGCCGGAGGGCTGGTTATGGCGCATGTATCTGTTTCACCTGCAACGCCGCAATCGGGCGCCGACTCCGGCGACCGGCCGGGGCTGGCGATTGCGCTGCTGCTCATGGCGATGGCGGCGTTCGTCACCATGGACGGGCTGGCCAAGTCGCTCGTGGGCCAGGGGCTGGCGCCGGAGCTGATCGTGTTGTGGCGTTACGCGCTGGTGACGGCGGTGCTGCTGCCCGTCGTCGTCCGGCTGCGGGGGCGGCGGCCTTTCCGCACGAACCGGCGCATGCTGCACATCGTTCGCGGGCTGCTGCTGCTCGTCTCGGCGGTGCTGTTCATCTACGCCGTACGGGTATTGCCGCTGGAGACCAGCACCGCGATCAGCTTCATGTCGCCGCTCTACGTGACCGCGCTCTCGATCCCCTTCCTGGGCGAACGGGTCGGCATTCGCCGCTGGCTGGCCGTCCTGATCGGCCTCGCCGGTGTCCTCACCATCATCCGTCCCTGGGCGGATTCGTTCCACCCGGCCATGCTGCTGCCGGTGCTGTCGTCCTTCTGCTGGGCCTGCGGGCTTATCATCACCCGCGCGATGCGCGGTGCGGAACCGCCGTTCACCATCCTCGTCTGGTCGACGGTCAGCGGGTTGGTGGCGATCCTGCCGCTGGGCCTGATGGACTGGCAGATGCCGGACGGCATGCAGCTGGTAAAGCTGGCGGCGATCGCGGCCTGCCACCTTGCGGGACAGTATCTCACCATCAGGGCCTTCATGCTGGCCTCGGCCTCGATCCTCGCGCCGTTCTCCTACAGCACGATCATCTGGGCGACGCTGATCGGCGCGGTCTTTTTCCACTCGCTGCCCGACGCGCCGACGGTCGCCGGCACGGCGATCCTCTTCGCCGCCGGGCTGTATGTCTGGCACCGGGAACGCATGCTGACGCGCAAGGTCACCGTGCCCGGCGCGTCGATTTCCGAAGCGGCCGCGGCGCCTTCCGAAGCGGCGGCAACAAAAACGAACCGGCCCCGGTAACGGCGATCACTTGCCCCGGGGACGCCACTTTTTCGATTCCACCAGGGCGAGAAAGTCCTCGGTCAGACGGTGAAAAAGGTCGGGTTCCTCCAGGTTCACCAGATGGCCGGTCGACGGCACGACGGCAAGCCCGACCGCCGGGCTGACCTGTTTCATGAACAGTCCGGAATCGAGGGCGCGGGGATCCTCGTCGCCGACAACGACAAGCGACGGCACCTTCATCGCGGCAAGCGGTTTTTCCATGTCGAACAGGGAAACCCGCCTGGCCATCACCTGGCGCGAAATATGGGCGCTGCCCTGCGCGGAATGATCCATGAAGCGGCGGCAGAAATCGTCGAAGGCGCGCGGGTTCTTGCGTTTAAGCTGAATGCGGTTCTCCGCCTTGCGCAGGCCCTTGAGCACTTCGGCGAGGCCGCCTTCCTCGTAGAGCCTTGCGCGGGCCTCGGCGTCGCGCTTGAAGGCCTCCACATCTCGCGGATCGCCGCCGCTGCCGATGCCGATCATGGTCAGCGACATCGCCATGCGCGGATAGCGCAAACCGAAATCCAGCGTCGTGCGCGAGCCCATCGAACAGCCGACGATATGCGCCCTGGCGATCTTGAGGTGCCGCATGACCGCCGCGACGTCATCCACCGACTTCTTGTGCGAATAGCCCGACGGCTTGTCCGGCACGTCCGACGGCGGATAGCCGCGGGCGTTGAAGGCAACGCAACGATAGCGGCGGCTGAAATGCTGGATCTGCTTTTCCCAGCTCCACAGGTCGCCCGAAAATTCATGGACGAAGACGATCGGTGTTCCGGTACCCGCCTGCTCGTAATACAGGCGCGCGCCGTCGGACTGGATATATGGCATACTGAAGCTCCCCTCGTTTGATTGCGGCACTATAGCGGATCGGCCGTCGCACGAACAAACGGGACACCAACAGGCCTGACACGGGCCGGGACACCAAAGGAGGCGACCATGAACGGATCCGACAGCGATACCCTCCGGCAGCTCGCGGACCGGGCCGCGATCCGGGACACGATGTGCCGCTATGCCCGCGGCGTCGACCGCGGCGACGAAGCGATCATCCGCTCCGCCTATCACCCCGATGCCCATGACGACCATGTCGATTACAGCGGCGATATCGACGGCTTCATCGCCTGGCTGGGCGTCAATTTCAAAGGCTACGACAACTCCATGCATTTCCTCGGCCAGTGCCTGATCGAGTTCGCGGGGCCGGATCTCGCCATGGTCGAAACCTATTACGCCAGCCGCCGCCTGCGCCCGCCGGAAGGCCTGGACCCGAAAGGCATGGAGGCGGAAGGCCTCGCGCCCGGCGACATGATCTGCCGGCAGTCCTGGGGACGCTACCTGGACCGCTTCGAACGGCGCGACGGCGAGTGGCGGATCGCGCGGCGCACCCTCGTCATCGACAACCGCTTCACCTCCGTCGCGAAGGGCGGCGCGCGGCAGGGCGCAGGGCCATGGGGAACGCGGGACACCTCGGACCCGCTCTATGCGGCGCGCACCGAAATCCTGGGCGACGCGGCGGGTTGATGCCGCTTGCGCCGATACGCGCCGGGCGGCGTTGCGTCCGGCCGTCCGGTCGCCCCATAATGCGGGCAACGATCCATCGACCTTTCCAGCCCGGAGACTCCCCACCATGCCCAAACCAACGGATGTCGTGCGCATCGGCGTCGGCGCCGGTTTCGCGGATGACCGCATCGAGCCCGCCATCGACCTGGTCGAGCGCGCGGATCTCGACTTCCTCGTCTTCGAATGCCTGGCCGAGCGGACCACCGCGCGCGAAAGCCTGACCCGCCGCCACAACCCGGAGAAAGGCTACAACCCGCGCCTGATCGAACGCATGGAGCGCATCCTGCCGCTCTGCCTGGATCGGCATGTACGCATCGTCACCAATATGGGCGCGGCCAATCCCGGCGGCGGCGCGCGCGCCGTGCGGCTGATGGCGGAAGAACAGGGGCTGGGCAATGTGCCCGTGGCGGTGGTCGAGGGCGACGATATCGAAAGCATCATCCGCGCCATGCCGGAACTGCCGGTCATGGAAACCGGCGAGCCGGTGGAAAGCCTGCTGCCGAACATGGTGGCGGCGCATGCCTATCTGGGCGCGGACGTGGTCTGCCGGGCGCTGGAAACCGGCGCGCCGCTGGTCATCACCGGGCGGGTATCCGACCCCTCGCTGTTCCTCGCCCCCGCCATGCATTACTGGAAATGGTCGCCGGACGACCTGCCGCGCCTCGCCGCCGGCACGGTCGCGGGGCACCTGCTGGAATGTTCGGGGCAGCTGACCGGCGGCTGCTTCGCCGACCCGGGCATGAAGGACGTCCCGGACCTTGCCCATCTCGGCAATCCCTATGCGGATATCACCCTGGACGGCGGGGTCGAGGTCGGCAAATGCCCCGGCACCGGCGGGCGGCTGGACCGCGCGACCGCCACCGAACAGCTGCTGTATGAAATGCACGATCCGGCCGCCTATATCACGCCGGACTGCGTGCTGGACGTGACCGATGTCGAACTGCACGAAACCGGCCCCGACCGGGTGCGGGTGACGGGCGCGGCGGCCAGGCCGCATACCGACAGCTACAAGGTCTCCATCGGCTACCAGGACGGCTTCATCGGCGAGGGACAGGTCTCCTATGCCGGGATCAACGCGGTGGCGCGGGCGAAGCTGGCCGCCGGGATCATCCAGCAGCGGCTGCGCGAAAACCCCTATACCTACACCGAAATGCGGGTCGACCTGATCGGCATGTCCAGCCTGCACGGCAGGGAGCCGGACGGGCCGGAGCCCTATGAGGTGCGGCTCCGCGTCGCCGCGCGCTGCGACAGCCGGGCGGCCGCCGGACAGGTCGGCTTCGAGACGCGGGCGATGCATGTGAACGGTCCCTCGGGCGGCGGCGGCGGGATCGACCCGATCGTGCGCGAGATCCTGGCGGTGCAGTCGGTGCTGCTGCCGCGCCATCTGGTCAAACCCCGGATTTATGTGGAAGGAGCCGCCTGATGGTGCGCGTATACGACCTCGGCCACAGCCGCGCCGGCGACAAGGGCAATACCTCCAACATCTCCGTCACCGCCTATGACGACGCGGCCTGGAACGTGCTGCGGCGGGAACTGACCGTGGACGTGGTGGCGAAGGCCTACAGCCACATCACGCCGGGGCCGGTGCGGCGCTACGAACTGCCGAAGCTGCGGGCGCTCAATTTCGTCATCGAGGGTGCGCTGGGCGGCGGGGTGACGCGCTCGCTGGCGCAGGACGTGCACGGCAAGAGCCTCAGCACGCTGATCCTCACCATTGAACTGCCGGGACATAACCGGCAATCGTGACTGCATTGTCGAAGCGGGCCAGCCGCCCGGCCCGATCCAATGGGGGTATGCGCCTACCGCTTGACCTTTTCGCCGGTTCTGTCGAGGGCTTCGCCGGTCGCCTCGATGTTTTCGCCGGTATCCTGCTTGGCCCCGCGCCAGGTATCGCCACAGGCGGCGAGGGCGGTTGCGAACGTGAGAACGATTAACGACGACATGATACGACGGATCATAACAGTCTCCTTTTCCATATGAGCGATACACTGTTAACGCGACGCAGCGCCGAAAGTTCCCGCGGCGGCCGGTTGCAGGCGATAGGCCGCAATTTCCGCGCGGCGGTTCTTCGGGTGCCGGACGCCGTCGCCGGTCTCCACAAGCGGATCGCTCTCGCCTTCCGCGACGATGTTCAGCTCCCTGACGTCACGGACATCCAGCCCGTGGCGAAGGAGCGCCTCCCGGACCGCCAGGGCGCGTTCGCGCGACAGTTCCCGGTTATAGTCCGCGGGACCCGAACGGTCCGCATGCCCCTCGACGGTCACGACAATATTCCGCCCCGCCGCGACGCGCTCGACCAGCCGGTCGATTGTCGCCTGCGCGTCCGGCGTGATCCGCGCCTGGTCGAAATCGAAATACACGACCGCCCTGTCATCGGTCGGCACATAGGTCGGGTCCTGCGGCGCGGCGGGCGCCACGGCAACCGGGGCCGGGCGCGCCGCGTCGATGGCCCTGTCCAGCTCACTCATGGCCGACCGGAACGCCTCCTTGCAGTTGACGATATGCGCCGATTGCCATGGATAGGCATAGCCTTCCTCCGTCTGCTCGACCCAGCAGTCATACTTCGCCTGGGCCGTCGCCGCCTGCTGCGGCGCCAGCGCCTTGGCGTCCTGGCGAAACGCGGCGGTCAGCTGCTCGCGGCTGGCGATCAGTTCATCCATGAGGGCCGGCTCGATATCCCAGATCTGCGGGACGGCGGGGATTTCATCGCGCCCGTCCCGCACGGCCAGCGCCTTGTCGGCGAAATAGTCGGAGGCGGGAAAATCATACATCGCATCCGCCTCGAACAGGGCCAGCTGGCGGTATTCCCGCGCCAGATGGGCCGAAAAATCCGAGCCTTCGGCATTCATCTTACGGACTTCCGCGATGTCGTCATTCAGGATGTCATTGAGCCAGTTCGCCTCGACCGGCGCCGTCACGGCGGCCAGGGTCAGGGCGACGGCGGAGGTGGTAATCGTCAAGCCGCGTCTGAACATGAGGTATCCTTCCGTGCCTGTTGCGGTAAGAAAACCAACGCGGAGGGCTGCGGAAAGGTTCCGGAGGGTGTGGGGGGGGGGGGACGGTAAAGGCGGGCGTCAGGCGAAGAGGCGATTAAGGCCGGCCCGATCAATCGAGGAGGATCGTCAGGCCCCCCGGCCATGGCGATGTCCCGTATAGCCACAGGGAAACAGGCTGCGCTATCCTGCCCCCATGGAACACGAGGGGGGACCGTCTTGACCTGGGTGGAAGTCATAGTGATCGCGTATCTGCTGACGGGGGTCAGCAAGGTTTTCCGGGCCTTCACCATCCCGGCAGTCAACCGGCCGGACTATATCCAGAGCCGTAACCTGCTCGGCTATTTCCTGGTGGTCGTGGCCTGGCTTCCGCTGGATCTGGCCGCGTTCCGGAAGCTGGGCGTCCAGGAGGAGCTGAGAATAAACTGCACGGTATTTTGCGCCTTCGCCGTCTTCGGCTATTTTGCGCGGATAAGCTGAACATGGACGACCGATGGAAGAGGAAGCGCGCGAAATTCTCCGCGTCGTCGCAGGGCGGCCCGCACCGCCCGCGAATCTCTATAGCACCGTAGATATATGCGTTGAATCCCATAAGGGAATGCCTATCTGTGAACAATAATCGTTGAAATAACGGCAATTATAATACACGCATTTATTTTGAATAATATCGGTTCAATACGGGATATCGACATGACGCTTCGCCACGAATACGCACTTGGTCATTCACGGTTCAACGACTTCCTTTTCACCGTCATCGGGGAGGAGGAAAACGGCCAGCGGCTGACTGTCCTGTCCGCCCTGGCGCGGCTGGGGCCGAACCCGTGGGCGGAAGCGGCGCGCCTGTCGGAGATGCCGCGAGCCGACGCCGCGGCGGACCTGGCCGACAGCCTCGCCCGGCTGCCGGAAGACGACTGGCGGAAACCGGGACTGCTGGCCATCGCGGTCCGGCTCGTCGACGCGCTGCCGGAGCCCGGATCGCCGGTCGACGACGGCACGCAGGCCGACGGCGATACAGGGGGCCGGGCCCTTTCGCCGACCGTCCGCAAAGCGCTTTTCTGGGGCTGTCTCGCCGCGGCGGCCACCGTATTGCTCGCGGGACAGTTCAGCGGGTAACGCTGCCGCGCCTCAGATCCCCATCAACCTCGCCGCCGTGCCGCCCAGGATGGCGATGCGGTCGTCGTCGCTCAGCCCCGGCGTGTTCAGCACCAGGTCGACTTCCGTGCTGGTCCAGGGGAAGGGATAGTCGGTGCCGATCATGATCCGGTCGGCGCCGGTCTCCGCGATCAGGTGGCGCAGGGCTTCCTCGGTAAAGACGATGGTGTCGAAGAACAGCTGGCCGTCCTTCAGGTAATCGGTCGGCTTCTTCTTCGGCACATTGCCGACCTTGCCCGGGAAGGTGCGGATCACCGCATCGTGGCGGTTGGCGTAGGAGGGGAACATGCCGCCGCCATGGGCGGCGCAAATCTTCAGCCCCGGATGGCGATCCAGCGTGCCCTCGAAGATAAGGTGGGTCAGCGCGATGGTGGTCTCCAGCGGGTTGCCCAGCGTGTTCTGCAGGAAACCGTTGCCGTTGAAGCGGGTGCTTTCGTTCAGTTCGCGCACGCCCTTGGGGTGCAGGAAGACCAGCACGTCCAGTTCCTCGCATTTCGCCCAGAACGGATCGAATTTCCGGTCGGCGAGTTCCAGCCCGTCGACGCTGCCGGCGACGCCGACGCCCCGGAAGCCGAGCTTTTTCACCGCATGCTCCAGTTGCTCCACCGCGAGGTCCGGGTGGTGCAGGGCCGCGGTGGCGAAGGCGACGAAACGGTCCGGGCTGGCGGCGCAGATTTCCACCAGCGCCTCGTTCTGCAGCCGTATGATCTCGGCCGAAAGGTCGCGGTCCCGGTCGTACCACCACGGATTGATGGAAAGCGCCGCGACATCCAGCCCCTGCGCGTCCATCGCCGCGATGCGGCTGGTGACGTCCTCCATCAGCAGGCCCGGCGCCTCCAGCGGGAAATCCGCCGCCGCCAGCGCCGCCGGCACCGCGCAATGCGCGTGGATATCGACGGTTTTGATCCGCGTGCCGTTGACATGCACCTCGCGGCGTTCCGCATGGCTGTGGCCGTGCCCGCCGCCATCCATCGCGGCGCTGCGCAGTTCGCAGCCGACAAAGCCGATATCCGTTGGACCGATACCCATGTGATCTTCCCCCTGTTGACCGGCCGGTATGGGCCATGTTGCGGGCCATCGTAAAAGGGCCGGCGCAACGCGTCCAGCGGCCAGCCCCGGCCCCCTACGCCTCCACCGCTTCGGGCATCGGCGCGAGCGGCGCGGTCCAGGCATCGTAGCGGTAGGTCCGGTCGGTTTCCTCCCGGATTTTTTCCATGTCATTCAGGCGCGAAATCGTCTGGATGCGCGCGGTCCGGTCGCGGCGGCTGTCCTCGTAGCGGCGCAGCGCCCGCGCCACGTCGCCTGCGCCGATTCCGTCCAGGCAGCGCGACAGCACGGCGGCGTCCTCGATCGAGGTCGCCGCGCCCTGCGCCATGTAGGGCGTCATCGGATGGCAGGAATCGCCCAGCAGCGTCACCCGCCCCCGACCCCAGCGCGGCAGCGGATCGCGCACATAGAGCGCCCATTTATAGACTTCCGGACAGGCCGCCAGCACCGCCCGCACATGCGGGTGAAACCCCTCATAGGCCTTGCGCAGGGTGGCGAGGTCGCCCTTTGCCGAATAGGATTCGGTCGTGAAATCAGGTTCCGGCGTGCTGGTTACGAAGTAGATCTCGTCCTTGTCCGGCGTGATGTAGTAGATGACGATGTGCCGGTCCGGCCCCCACCATTTCGCGTAATCGTCAATCGGCACATCGCCCAGCAGCGCCGCCGGGAAGGTCGTGCGATAGGCGACCCGACCGGAAAACTGCGGCTTTTCCACCCCCAGCAATACCTGCCGCACGACCGAATGCACGCCGTCCGCGCCGATGGCGATTTCCGCCTGCGCCGTGCCGCCGTCCTCGAATTTCAGGGTCACCGCGTCGGCATCCTGCGACAGGTCCACGAGTTTCTTGTCCCGGTGCACGATCTCTTCCGGTACGATTTCCGCCAGCGCCATATGCAGGTCTCCGCGATGCAGGTGGAAATACGGCGCGCCGTAATCATCCGCCATCGGGCCGCCCATCGGCTTGTTCCACTTGATCTCGCCGGTATCCCAGACGCGGTTCATCTGGGCATCCGGCCGCGCCGCAAGCTGGCCGAGCCGTTCCTCCAGTCCCAGCCCGCGCAGCACCTTCACCGCGTTCGGCGCCTGCTGGATTCCGGCGCCGATCCGGGCGAAGGCGTGCGCCTGCTCGTATATCGCGACGTCATGCCCGACCCGCCGCAACGCCGCCGCCGCGAGCCCGCCAATTCCCGCCCCGACGATTGCAATCGAAAGCCTGTCCTGCGCCACAATGCATTCCTTCCCGAACGGCCTGGCTGTCGATACGGCAGCGTCCGTGAAGGATGTTAGGATAGGCCGGGATACAAGAGCAATGGATCGGGGCAAATGTACAGAATCGGTGATATCGTTTCCGTGAGCGACAGCATGCAGTCCGGTTACCGGTACCGGCTGGACGCCCCGCCGGGCGCGGCTTTCGCGCCCGGGTTCGAACCGCATTTCACGCCGAAGGAAATGCTGGCGCTGGGCGTGTTCGAGGGCAAATACTGCAACGACTGCCGCCCGGAACTGCCCGATGACTGGTTCGAAACCGCGAAGACCAGCGCCGTTCCCGATCCGGCGGTCAATCATTTCGGCATCCGGAGCCGCCAGCCGCTGCATGTCTGGCGCGAAAAAGGCTGGATCATCGGCCCCGACCCGCGCGGCTGGTTCCAGTGGTACTGCCGCTACTGGCTGGGGCGGCGCCTGATCGAAATCGACGAGAAGCAGATCAGACGCTGGCGCGGTTTCGCCCGCCACGCGGGACAGATCCGCGCCAACTGCGAGCCGGGCGACATCTTCTGCCGCCGCCGCCAGCGGCAGGCGCTGCTGCAATGGTCGCACGACCCGTTTATCTGAATTCATATGAAGCGCCCCTGTCCGATGCTGATCCGAATCTAATTCCCGTCCGCCCGCGTTTGCCCCTTGAACGAGATACCGTCGAGTGTGCTTTAATGGCCGGGCGCAACACACGCGCGCCATCAGGGAGGGGACCATGTCGCCATCGAACGAGATCGATGCGTCGTCGGAGAAATATCTGCGCGGCAAATACGCCATCTGCGGCGTCGGGGAAACCAGCTACCGGCGCGGATCGAATGAAACCACACGGGCGCTGGCCACATGGGCCATCGGCAACGCGATGGAAGACGCCGGGATGACCGCGGCGGATATCGACGGCATGCTGGATTATTCCGGCAACGATTCCACCTTCGCCAATTTCGTCGCCGGCGACCTGGGCATCCGGCTGAATTTCTACATGGACGTGCATGGCGGCGGATCGTCGATAGAGGCGCTGATCGGCATCGCCATGGGCGTGATCGAGGCCGGGATGTGCAAGACGGTGGCGATCTTCCGCGCGATGAACGGCTACAGTCAGGTCCGCATCGGCGGCACCGGCGCGCGCTCCGCCGTGCCCATCGTCGGCGATCAGATCCACAATCGCGCCTATGGGTGGCAGAGCGCCGGACAGATGTTCGCCCCCACCTTCCTGCGCCACATGTATGATTACGGCACAACGCCCGAACAGGTGGCGCATGTGAAGATGGCGCATTCGAAACACGCCTCCAACAACCCGAAGGCCTATTACAGGAAGCGCTATACGGTCGAGGATGTGGTCACCTCCCGGATCATCTGCAAGCCGCTGCATCTGCTGGACTGCTGCGTGGAAACCGACAACGCCACCTGCGTCATCGTCACCCGGCTGGACCGGGCGCGCGACTGCCGCAACCGGGCGGCGGTGATCCAGTCGGTCGCCGGGCGCGTCTGCAAGCCGCGCGCCGACATGCACTACCAGCACGGGCCGATATCCACGGTCGCCGGGCATTACGCCAAGGATATTTTGTGGCCGAACGCGGGAGTCGGACCAGAGGATATCGACGTCACCGGTTCCTATGACGCCTTCACCTTCACCACCATGCTGCAGCTCGAGGATTATGGCTTCTGCAAGAAGGGCGAAGGCGGCGATTACGTATCATCCGGCGCGATAGAGCTGGGCGGCCGGCGGCCGAACAACACCTCGGGCGGCCATCTCTGCGAGGGCTATACCCACGGCATGAACATGGTGATCGAAAATACCCGGCAACTGCGCGGCGAAGCGGACGATTCCTGCCCCGTCGGACCGGACGGCAGGAAGCAGCACACCTATGACTACAGCGAGGGCGGCTGCCGGCAGGTGAAGAATGCCGAACTGAGCGCCAATCTGGGCTGGGCCAATCCGGGCACGGGCTCGGCCATGGTCATGGCCCGCGACCATCGCTAGAGCAACGATACAGGATCGATGTTATGCATCAATCCTGTATCGTTGCTCTGCTGTATTAATAGTGATCGGATTCACAGGATTGATGAGAAGCATTAATCCTGATCCGATCCGTAAGAGGGGGAGGATAACCATGCCGGTACAAGGCGAATACATGGGCATGATGCTCAGCATCGACGACCTGGATCACGAAAATCTGGAATTCTTCCGCCACTGCCACGAAGGCAGTTTGCATTTGCAGCGCGGCCGGACCAGCGGGCTGCTGCGTTACCCGCCGACCACGACCTGCCCCTGGACGGGCGAGCGGGACAGCGACTGGGTCCCGGTGGAGGGCAAGGGCACGGTGCATTCCTATGCGGAAGTCCACCACCCCATTCAACCGGCTTTCCGGGACAAGGTGCCGTACATGGTCATTCTGGCCGACCTGGACACCCAGAAGGGCGCGCCCAGCGAGCATGAGGCGCTGCGTGTCGCCGGCAACCTGATGACGGCGGACGGACAGTTCGCGCCGCCGGAGATGATCCGGCGCGTCGGCATCGGCACCCGGGTAAGGATGGTCTATGTCGAAGTGGCCGAAGGCTTCTCCCTGCCCCACTGGACCATCGACGAGGACGCCAAGCAGCCGGAAAGCCCCTGGCGTTATCCGCAGGAATAGCCAAAGCGGACCGGACAAACAGGACAGAAAGAGAAAGCCGAGCATGGCCGAAATACTCGAATCGCAGGCAACCGGGGATATCGCCCGGATCTACGAGGAAATCCGCACCTATTGCGCCGTTTCCTATGTGTCCTCGCTGCAGCGCCATGTGGCGACGAAGCCGAACTGCCTGGAATACGCCTGGGCGGCCTGCCGCCCGGCCTTTCTGGACGGCACCATCCCGGAAACAGCGTGGCGGCGCGCCGCGACGGTGGCCGTACAGCCGTTCCCCAAACTGTCCCGCGCGGCGCTGCGGCTGATGGGCGTCGACAATGCCGGGCTGACATCGCTTCGCAATATCTGCGAGAACTTTATCCGCGTCTCGCCGATCAACCTGCTGTTTGCGGGGATAGTGGAAAAACTGATCCAGGGCGCCGTGCCGCAAGGTCGCCGCGCGGACTGGCCGGCATGGACCCCTCCGGCAATGCTGGATCCGTTGCCGGACCTGCCGAACATGGGCGATCTGCCGAAGGACCAGCATGATCTGCTGATGCAGCTCGGCACCGAACTGGGCGGCAGCCCCTTCGTGCCCGGCCTGTATCGGCTGTTCACGCCCTGGCCGGCCTATATGGCGCATGCGGTAACGCTGGTCGAACCGGTATTGAAAAGCGACGCGGAGCGGGAAAAGCGCGTCTCCATCGCCACGAATATCATCGCCGCCGCGGATGACATCATCGCCGACCTGCCGCCGGTCCCCGCGGGCCTGACGCCGCCGACCGCCGAGCAGGGCGCAGAGATCGTCGGCGCCATCCATACCTACCGGATAACCAGCCCGGAGATGGTCACCTTCGGGACGTTGCTGCGTGACGCGCTGCCGGACTGACGGCAAGGACGGGAGAGACGGGATGCGCTTCGAGAACAAAACCGCGCTGGTTACCGGCGCCGGCCACGGAATCGGCCAGGCCATCGCCACCCGGCTCGCTTTGGAAGGCGCGAAAGTCCTGATCGTGGACATTAGCAGGGAAAACGCGGAGGAGGCGGTGACAATCCTGCGCGAGGCGGGTGCAACCGCCGAACCCTGCGTCGCCGATGTCAGCAAACGAAGCGACGTGCAAAAGGCCGTCGACGCCGTGGTCGGGCATTGGGAAAAGCTGGATATCGTCGCCTGCAGCGCCGGGCTTATGGACCGGGAGCCGTTCCTGGAAATGACCGACGCGTTGTGGCGCCGGGTGATCGACACCAACCTGTATGGCGGTTTCCTGTGCGGCCAGATCGGCGCGCGGCAGATGGTGAAGCAGGGCCATGGCGGGCGCATCGTCTTCGTCGCGTCCAATTCCGGCATTTTCGGCGGACGGGGCCGCGCCGCCTATGGCGCCAGCAAGGCGGGAATCATCAATCTGACCCAGTCCATGGCCATCGAACTGGCGGAGCACGATATCCATGTCAACGCCGTCGCCCCCGGCCCGACCCTGACGCGGCCGGAGGTCCAGGGCGAACTGATGGGCAGCGCCCGGACCCGCATGCCGCTCGGCCGCTTCGGCAAGCCCTCGGAAATCGCCGCCGTCGCGGCGTTCCTGGCGTCGGAGGAATGCAGCTTCGTCACCGGCCACACCTATGCGGCCGATGGCGGGTTCACGGCCGCGGGGCTTATGGAGGGATAGGCTCCCTTCTTCCTAATCGTCGCCCGCGTCCTGCATGGCTTCCCAGTCGTACAGCGGCGGCTCCTTCGCGGCGAATCGGCGGACGGCTTCCTTGTGGAAATCGGTATCGCGGCAGATCGACTGGCCCATCGCCTCCAGTTCCGAGAGAGTCCGGATGTCCTGGTTATAGGACTGGTTGAGGATGTTCTTCGCCACGCCGATCGCCGCCGTCGGCGCCCTGGCCAGCTTCTTCGCAAACGCGCGGGCTTCGGCCATTGCGGTATCCTGGCCGACCACATCGTAGATCAGCCCGATCTGCTTCGCCTCCTCCGCATAGACGCGCCGCGCCGTGAATATCAGTTCGCGCGCCTTCTGCATGCCGACCAGTCTCGGCAGGATATAGAAGCCGCCCCAGTCGGGGATCAGGCCGATTCGCGCGAAAGCCTGCATCAGGAACCCGCGCGGCGTCGCCAGCACGAAATCGGCCGTCAGCGCGATATTCGCGCCCGCGCCGGCCGCCGCCCCGTCGACCAGGGAAATGACGGGCAGTTCCGCATTGGTCAGTTCGAACAGGGTGTTATGGAAGGCGCGCATCATGGCGCGCTGGTCGGGCGCGCGATTGCTGCGGGTCCCCATCGCCTTGACGTCGCCGCCGGCGCAGAAGGCGCGGCCCGCCCCGGTCAGGATCATCGCCTTGATGTCCTTGCCCGCGCGTTTGCGGATTTCGCCGAGCGCGTGGGTCAGGTCCTCACGCATTTCCGGTGTCAGCGCGTTGCGCGCCTCGGGCCGGTTCAACGTGACCGTCGCGATCTCCTCGCTGACGTCGAATAGGATATGCCTGTATTCCATCTGGACCTCCCTGATCGTTCCCCGGCGACAGGACCGGGTCAGCACCATATCAGACAGGATAACGCCAGCGCTACCGGCTGGGGCGGCGCGGCGCGCGGCGGAAACGAAAGCGGCCGGCACAACCTATTCTTTAAGAAACATCCCCTGCGCGGCAAAATCACCGTCGCCGCAGCCGGACGACGAGAAAAGCGACACGACGAGACTCCCGTTGGGAAAAACTTCATTGACTATCAATGGACAAGCGCGGATGATTCTTTGCGCGGCGGCGTCCCCGGAACGTGGATACGGTTTACCGGTCCACGATCCATAACGAGGTGGCTGCCAGTATCTGGCCCTGGAACAACGGCGGCCCCGGAATGTTTTTGTATCTGCCGATCGCTGAAATTTCGGTGAACGTGCTGGTTTTTTTATTTCTCGGCATTGCCGTGGGAACCCTGTCCGGAATATTCGGCGTGGGCGGCGGATTCCTGATGACGCCATTGCTGATTTTCCTGGGCATTCCCCCGGCCGTCGCGGTCGGCACGGAGGCCAACCAGATCATCGCCTCATCGGTTTCCGGCGTCCTGGCGCATTGGCGGCGCGGCAATGTCGATTTCAAGATGGGCGGCATCCTGCTGATCGGCGGCCTCGCCGGCTCCACGTTCGGCGTCTGGCTGTTCCGGCTGTTGCGGGAACTGGGACAGATCGACCTCGTCATCATGCTCTCCTACGTGATCTTCCTGGGCAGCATCGGCTTTCTGATGCTGATCGAAAGCCTGCGCACGATGCAGCGGAACCGCTCGTCCAACGCCAGCCGGCGCAAGCTGCACCAGCACAACTTCCTGCACGGCCTGCCCTTCAAGATGCGCTTTCGGCGGTCGAAGCTCTATATCAGCGCCCTGCTGCCGCTGCTGATCGGCGTCTGCGTCGGCATCCTGTCGGCGATCATGGGCGTTGGCGGCGGGTTCATCATGGTGCCCGCGATGATCTATCTTCTCGGCATGCCTACTTCGATCGTCGTCGGGACATCCCTGTTCCAGATTATCTTTGTGACGGCCAACGCCACATTCCTTCAAGCGACGGTAAACCAGACCGTGGATATTGTGCTTGCGGTGCTGCTGATGTTAGGCGCGGTGATCGGCGCGCAGCTCGGTACGCGCCTTGGCGCCAGGCTGCGGGGCGAACAGTTGCGGGGGCTGCTGGCGCTCATGGTGCTCGGCGTGTGCGGCAAGATTGTGTATGACCTTATAGTGGCGCCGAACGAACTGTTCGTTCTGGTGACGGGGGCGGGGCATTGAAGGCGATTGCCGGCATATTCGCCGCATGGCTGGCGATGGGCGCCGGAACGGTAACAGCCCAAACCGCGAATGAACCGATTATCGTCGACCTCTCGAAGGATTTTGTCGCGGTCACGGCCGGGTTCACCGGTACCGAAATTTTGCTGTTCGGTGCGACCGAGGGAAAAGGCAGGGTTGTCGTCGTCGTCGAAGGTCCCGCCAATGACGCGACAGTCCGCATGAAAGAACGGGTTGCCGGAATCTGGGTCAATGGCAGGCAGGTCACCTTCGAGCATGTACCGACATTCTATCAGGTGCTTGCTACCGAAGAACCGGGTGACTGGCTACCGGAGTCAATTCGTGAAGAATACCGCATCGGGCTGGATCACCTGAGTATCCGGCCATTGGGCAGCATCCCTGCCGAGGAGGCCGAGAAATTCCGCAATGCCCTGATTCGCAACAAACAGAATTCAGGCCATTACGGTAAAGGCACAGGCCAGATGAGCATGGCCGGCGGCAGGCTGTTCCGCAGTACGGTTTTCTTTCCGGCCGATGTCCAGGTTGGCGTATATACGATACGCAGCTATCTGATCGAGAACCGGAAAGTCGTCAGTAGCCAGGTATTACCCCTGGCCATCAACAAGACGGGCCTTCAGGCCGAGTTGTACCGCGCGGCCCATGAGCACAGCGCCCTGTACGGCATCGCGGCGATAGTCATCGCCGTTCTGGCAGGCCTGGGCGGAAACATGTTATTCCGAAGGAACTGATACAAGGCAATGAACACGATACTCGATACAAAGGGGCATCACTGCCCGATCCCCGTGCTGAAGGCCAGACGGGCCATGAAGGAAGTGTCGCCGGGTGACACCCTGACCGTGCTCGCGACCGACCCCGCATCGGTGATCGATTTCAAGCATTTCTGCAATACGACCGGAAATGAACTGGTCGAGTGGACGGAAGAGGGCGACGTCTTCACCTATGTCATCCGGAAGACCGGCTGATCCGATTCAGGTTATCAGCACCGCGCGGAAATCGTTGACATTGGTCAGCGTCGGCCCGGTCATCACCAGGTCGTCGAGCGCCGAAAACAGGCTCCAGGCATCGTTCGCCGCCAGCAGGGCCCGTGCGTTCAGCCCCAGGGCCGAGGCCCGCCCCAGCGTATCCGGCATGACGAGCGCGCCGGCATTGTCCTCGCTGCCGTCGATGCCGTCCGTATCGCAGGCAATGGCTGATATGCCCGCCGCGCCGTCCAGGGCGATGGCCAGTCCCAGCGCGAATTCCGCGTTACGGCCGCCACGTCCGCCGCCGCGGACCGTTACCGTCGTCTCCCCGCCCGACAGCAGTACCGCAGGCGCGGCAGCCGGTTGCCCGTGGCGCGCCACCTGTCGGGCGATACCCGCATGGACAATCGCGACCTCACGGGATTCGCCTTCGATGGCGTCCCCCAGGATGACCGGGGTGACCCCGGCCCTGCGCGCGACATCCGCCGCGGCTTCGAGCGATGCCTGCGGCGCGGCGACCAGCGCCGTAGTGCAATTGGCCAGCCGCGGGTCGCCCGGTTTCGGCGTCTCTTCCCTTGCGGCCGCCAGGAACGCCGCGACGGATGCGGGCGGCGATACGCCGTAGCGGGCGAGAATATCGCGCGCTTCGGCAAACGTTGTGGGGTCCGGAACGGTCGGTCCCGACGCGATGACCGAAAGATCGTCGCCCGGAACGTCGGAGATCGCCAGCGTCACGAGCCTTGCGGGCGCAGCGGCGGCGGCAAGACGCCCGCCCTTGACCGCCGAAAGGTGTTTGCGGACGCAGTTCATTTCGGCAATGTTCGCGCCGCTGCGCAGCAGCGCCCGGTTGACGGCGACCTTGTCGTCAAGCGTCAGCCCCGGCATCGGCAGGGTCATCAGCGCCGACCCGCCGCCCGAGATCAGACAGATGACGAGGTCGTCTTCGGTCAACCCCTGAAGCCGCGCCAGGATTCCTTCGGCGGCTGCGACACCCGCGGCATCCGGCACCGGATGCGACGATTCGACAATATCGATGCGTTCGCAATCGACCCGGTGCCCGTAGCGCGTCACCACCAGCCCCGAAAGCGGACCGTCCCACCGGGATTCCAGCACCCGGGCCATGGCGGCCGACGCCTTGCCCGCGCCGACCACGACCGTACGGCCGCGCGGCGGCGCGGGCAGATGCGGCGGCAGGCATGACGCAGGCTGCGCCGCATCGATGGCAGCCCGGAAAAGGTCGTTCAGAAACTGGCGCGGAGACATCACGGCGGGGCCCTGTCGCATTGGTGAAGACGTGGCGTTATCGCATACCGGGGCGATAACCGATCCGATTATTCGGCATTTCCGGAAAGATAATCCGCGATATCGATATCGTCGATCTGCGCCGGATCGAGGAACTGTTCGGCGTACTCACGCCATACCCCGGACCGGAGAAACAGTTCGAACAGGTCCGGATCGATATGCGCGTCATTACGCATGAAACTCATGATGCGCAGGCATTCGCTCAGTTTCTTGGCCTTCTTGTAGGGGCGGTCCGCCGCCGTCAGCGCCTCGAAAATATCGGCAATCGCCATCATGCGCGCCGGCAGCGACATCTCGTCCCGGGTCAGGCCGCGCGGATAACCGGTGCCGTCCATTTTCTCGTGATGCCCGCCGGCGATTTCGGGAACCCGGCGCAGGGAACGGGGAAAGGGCAGTTGTTCCAGCATATCGATCGTGACGACGATATGGTCGTTGATCTTCTTGCGCTCCTCCGCCGTCAGCGTGCCGCGCTCTATCGACAGATTGTATAATTCACCGTTATTGTATTCCGGCATCTTGTGGTCGTGCCGGTCCGCCAGCAGATATTGCGGCGCCGGACCGTCCCGGGGTTCGACCGCGCCAAGGCGCGCCCGTTCTTCCCAGGACAGGCCCAGCGTGTGGTCGAAATGCCGGAACCAGACGCGGCGGCCGATCTGGCGCAGCCGCTCGACATCTTCGGGGGCAAAAAACTCCCCGCCAAGATTTGACCCGGCAACGAAGGCGAAATCCGCCTCGAGCTGCCGGCATTCCGCCTCGAACGCCGCGTCGAGTTCGACCGGGTCACCGCCCGCGAGTTTCGCTTTCAGGCATTCTATTTCGGCGTCCCGGCGCAAAATCTCGAACCGGGCCCGGATTTCATGGATCCGGTTATAGATCGTTTCCAGCTTGGTCGCCTTGTCGACGACAAATTCCGGCGTGGTGACCTTGCCGCAATCGTGCAGCCAGGCGGCCAGATGCAGCTCGTACCATTCTTCCTCGTTCAGGTCGAAGTCGCGGAAATTCGGATGATCGGAATCGCAGGCGGCCCTGGCGAGCATTTTCGTCAGATACGGCACACGCTGGCAATGCCCACCCGTATAGGCCGATTTCGCGTCGACCGCGCCCGCCATCAGTTCGATAAAGGAATCGAGCAGCGCCCGCTGGCCCAGGATGAGCATTTCCTTGTCGAGAGCGACCGCCGCCTGACTGGTCAGCGCTTCGATGATCGGCTGCAGGCTCGGTGAAAAGGGGATCACCGCCCCGCTGGAATCGCGTGCGTTGATCAGCTGCAGCACGCCGATGACCGATTCCTCGCTGTTCAGCAGCGGCAGCGTCAGGAAACTCTGCGACCGATAGCCGGTCTTGCGGTCAAAGGCATGGGTGCCGCTGAAATCGAAGGTCCGGGATTCATACGCATCCGGAATATTGATGGGAATGCGGTTCAGGGCCACCGCCGTCGCCACGTTATTGTAATTGGGAATGGACGATTCATCATAAAGCGGCAGCGGATCGAAGTGTATGGGCACGCCGGTCGTCCCGCCCATGCGGATATCCAGCGTATCGTTGCGCACAATCGCGAATTTCAGGGCGCGATCATCATCGGCCATCAGATAGAGCGTACCGCCGTCGGCATTGGCGATCCGCTTGGTTTCCAGGAGGATACGTTCCTGAAGGCGGTTCTGGTCCCGCTCGGAAGACAGCGCGATACCGATATCGATCAACCGCTGGAACATCTTCTCGCGGTCCGCGATGCCGTCCTGGCTGTGCGTTATCGAATCTTCCATTGCTCCGCTCGAACGCCGCGACGGCAACTTCCGGCTGGCACCCCTGGCTCCTGGAATACGTTAACCACGTCAAAAGCTGGCGGCGACGCGACTGGTTTCAATCGATCATGCCCTATTTCGTTGTTGCGACGAACACCCCGTCCCAATCCGCCGGCGGCGGGCTTTCGCGGTACTCGTCGATCCGCTCCCTGTACATGTCATACAGCACGTCGAGTTCAATACCGGTTTCCGCATCCATCCGCCGGCAATCCGTCATGGCGGCATCGGCGTCGTCCCAGTGCTGTCCCCGGTATGCCGCCAGAAATTCATCGTGCCGTGCCTTCAGGGCCTGGAAATCCGGCCTTGCGGCAAAATTACGGTCGCCCAGCAGGCAGTGAATACTGACGCCGACGGATTGTCCTTTCACCTGGATCAGATCCAGTTCGAGCGTGGCGAAGCCGTCCGCCGATGCCCGTTCCGCCGTCACGGGGCCAAGCACGATTTTGACTCCGTAATTTTTGGACTGGCTTTCCAGCCGGGCGGCGAGATTCACGGGATCGCCCA
>JBBDQU010000031.1 GCA_040905865.1 Alphaproteobacteria bacterium | reverse complement strand
CTCCTCGGGGAGTGTCCCCTTTCTAAGGTGTCCGTCAAACCCGGGGTAGCTCACACACGATGGGTGCGCTCTTCCTTAAGGACCTGGCCGACAAGACGCGCCGCGGCCTGCGCGGCCGGGTCGAGGCTGGCAAGTCGGGCGGCGGCAACTGCTACGGTTATGACGTCGTGCGCCGCCTTGGCTCAGACGGCCAGCCGGTGCGCGGCGAGCGCAAGATCAACGAATGCGAGGCCGGGATCGTCCGGCGTATCTTCAATGAATACGCGTCCGGCAAGTCGCCGCAGGCCATCGCCAAACAGTTCAACAAGGAATCCATCCCCGGTCCCTCGAACAAGGCGTGGGGACCATCCACCATCCACGGCAATCCTGACCGCGGCACCGGCATCCTGAACAACGAGCTGTATATCGGCAGGCTGATCTGGAACCGCCTCCGCTACATCAAGGACCCGCAGACCGGAAAGCGCGTCTCACGTCTCAACCCGGAATCCGAATGGATCATTCAGGATGTGCCGGAACTGCGCGTCATCGATCCGGACTTATGGGACAAGGTGAAGGCGCGGCAACAATCCTTGCGCAGCAACCGCAAGGGCAAGAAGGCCGCCGGTTACTGGGACCGGCGCCGCCCGCGTTTCATCTTCTCCGGCCTGATGGAGTGCGGCTGCTGCGGCGGCGGTTACATCAATCTCAATGCCGAGCGTGTGGGCTGCTCGGCAGCTCGCGCCAAGGGCACGTGCGACAACCGCCGCACCATGCGCCGCGAAGAGATGGAAACGCTGGTATTGGAAGCCTTGCATCATCACCTGATGGACCCCGCCCTGTGCGATGCCTTCTGCGCCGAGTACACCCGGCACATGAACAAGCTCCATGCAGATCGCAACGCGCATCGCAAGACGGCGAAAAACGCGCTGGCCAAGGCCGAGCGTGAGCTTGACCGGCTGGTGAAGGCGATCATGGACGGCATTCCGGCCTCACGCGTGAAGGACCGGATGGTCGAGCTCGAAGCCCGCACGGCGGAACTGGAGGCACAGCTTGCCGAGGGCGAGGACGAAACCGTCCTCGTCCATCCTAAGATGGCGGGCTACTACCGTGAGCAGATCGGTCGCCTTCGTGAGGCCCTCACGGACGAAAGCCGCCGCCCCGAAGCGACGGCGCTGATCCGCAAGCTTATCGACAAGATCGGTACCCGTCCGGTGAAGTAGCGGTTCGGCTGATGATATTGTGTTTTTACGCC
>JBBDQU010000030.1 GCA_040905865.1 Alphaproteobacteria bacterium | reverse complement strand
GTCCAAAACAATATTTTACCGTTACTCACCCGTTTCATCCGTGGTGCGGACGGCGGTTCGAACGAATCGATCTGCGCCGACGTTGGGGGCAGTGGCGGGTCTATTACGTCACAGATACCGGCTGCCAGGCTTATTTGCCAGCGTCTTGGACAGACGCCGGGGGGAGGGACCCGTTCGTCGAACAGGCGGATGGGCGGGCTATTGGCCGAACCGTGGACCTGCTGCGATTGGCCGATTTAATCGGTGATCTTTCGAGTAAGAGTGTAAAGGAAAATACGCCGGATGTGTAAGGGTAAATTTGCCGCAATATCGCTCTTAAAGAGGAAAGGATAGGCTAAATGGTCCGAAAATACTTTGTTAAATGGCAAATATTCCTTGACGAGCATAACTGGTCCGGCCATTAATACGGCATAATTACATTTACACTTATGAACGACGATTCCGAATCACTGAACAAACGCCGGGCTCTGGAGGGTTCCGGTACGTTCAATCCGCGGGCCGGCGAGGTGCGCCATCCGCTGTTTGCCGGGGCCGATTTCTTCGATCCACACGACTTGGTGCAGCTCAAATACGAGGCGTTGCGGGCGCTCGAAACGGATGGCTATTCCGTGGCGAGGGCGGCCCGCGAGTATGGCTTGTCGCGTCCGACCGTTTATCAGGCGCGGACGGATTTCTGGCAGCGGGGCATGGAGGGGCTCTTGCCGGGCAAGCGCGGGCCGAAGGCGGCGCACAAACTCACCGCCGAGGTGCGGCGCACCCTCGAGGATTTGCGGACGAAGCAGCCTGGCCTGAAGGCCGAGGAACTGGCTCGAAGGTTGGGCAAGCGGCACAAGGTCGTTATGCATCCGCGCACGATCGAAAAAGCTCTCCAGTCCGGCAGGGCAAAAAGGGGGCGGCGCAGTCAGGGGAGGACCGGGCGGTGAAGGCGATTTGCCGCGATCCCGAACTGTGGCGGCGGCGCTACGAGGTGTTGCGCGAACAGGCGACCGGCGGCGGGGCGGACGTTTTGGCGCCGCCGCCGCTGGGTATGTATTTGATGCGTCATTACGGGGTTGGCGGGTGGATGAGGCGTTGGGCCGAGTCGGCCGAGGATTGCGCGGCGGGCGCCGCCTCGGCGCGTTCGACTTCGCGGGCGCCGCTGCCGGTCGAGCTTGCGCCGGCGTCGCTGTGGCGGGAAGAACTGACGGTGTTGCTCGCGCAAATGACTTTCCAACATCTTCGCACCGGATAATCTCATGAG
>JBBDQU010000029.1 GCA_040905865.1 Alphaproteobacteria bacterium | reverse complement strand
TGACGCAATTATTGCGTCAGATAAAAGGCGATCTGCCCTAGCCGGATGGCAAGAACCCCAGAAGCAACATGCCCGCCAACAGCGCGGCCAACGCCAGCCGGTAGATGACGAAGGGCGTAAATGTCGCGCGCCGCAGCCAGCGCATCAGCAGGGTGACCGCCGCCAATGCGCTGGCAAAGGCGAGTGCTCCGGCAAACAGCGCGTTGGCCTGCATCGCCGCATCGTGCGAGCGGACCAATTCAACGGTTGCCAGCAAGCCCGCAGCAGCCGTTGTCGGAATCGATAGAAGCAGTGAGAAGCGCGCGGCCTCGGTGCGCGAGAGCCCGGCAAAGAGCCCGGCGGTCATGGTGATGCCCGAGCGGCTCACCCCCGGCACGAGGGCGAGAGCCTGCGCGAGCCCGATGACAGCCGCCTGCCCCCAGCCCAGCCCTGGTAGCCCGCCGGCATTGCTCTGTGCGCGCCGGTCCGCGGCCCACAGGAGCAGCCCGAAAGCGGCAGTGGTCAGCACGATAAGCGGTACGCTGCGCCACTGCGTGGCGATCTGGTCGTATAGCACGTAGCCGGCCGCCACCACGGGCAGCGTGGCCAGCACGAGCTGGCCGGCGAGACGGGCATCTTCTGATCCGCTGCGGAAGTTGAGCGTGCCCACTGCCAGACGGGCGACATCACGGCGGAAATACACAAGGACGGCGAGCAAGGTGCCGATATGCATCGCCACATCGATGGCAAGGCCCTGATCCGTCCATCCGGTCATGTAGGGGACGAGGATCAAATGCGCAGAGGAGCTGATCGGAAGGAATTCGGTCACCCCCTGAACCAGCGCGAGCACCGCCAGATGCCAGATCGGTACGTCGTCGACTGCCTGCAAGCCCGTCTCCCACACCGCTATAGCCAGCCGCGGCGCTTGAAGTACCAGTACGGCAGGATTGCCGATGCCACCATCAGCACGAGCGCGAACGGGTAACCCACCAGCCAGTTCAGCTCCGGCATGTGCTCGAAGTTCATGCCGTAGATCGAGGCGATCAGCGTGGGCGGCAGGAACACGACAGCGGCGACGGAGAATATCTTGATGATGGCATTCTGCTCGATATTGATCATGCCGAGGGTGGCGTCGAGCAGGAAGGTGATCTTCTGGGAGAGGAAGCTGGCGTGATCGGTCAGTGAGTGAGCATCGCGAGACAGGGTCTTCACGCGCGCGGTGAGGCTCTTTTCCGCCTTGCGCTGGGCGAGCACATGGCCAAGGAAGCCGATCAGCCGCTGGATCGTCACCAGGCTGTCGCGCATGTTGGAGGTAAGGTCGCCCTTCAGGCCGATCTTGCGCAGCACTTCCTGGAAGTCCTGGGTCTTGGTCGGCTTGGCGCTGCGGTGCTGGAAGACATCGCGCGAGATGCCGTCGATATCCCGGCCAAGCCGTTCCAGTACGTCGGCCAGTCGGTCCACGACCGTCTCCAGCAGCGTGACCATGACGAGACTGCCGGACGTTGCCCCCGTAGAAACCTTCGCCGCGCGCGCCGCGAAGGTCTGGAAGGCGCGGGGCTCGTGATAGCGTACTGTGATGAGCCGGTTCCCGACCAGGACGAAGGTAACAGGCTCGATGACCGGCTCATCGCTTTCCGATTGCGCCGGAATCGTCGCGGTCATGAAGGCTGCGTTTTCCTCGGTATAGAGCCGCGAGGATATCTCGATCTCTTTCATTTCCTCACGCGTCGGCACATCGATCCCGAGCTGTTTTTCCAATGCCCGTTCTTCTTCGTTGCTGGGGGAAATGAGATCGATCCAGACCGCATTCTCGATGTCATCCAATCCGTTGTCCTTCAGCACCAGCTTTCCGGAAGCTGCCGTATATTGACGAATCATGTTATTTCCAAGTAATAGAGAGTTTCCAACAATAAAAATCTAAATATACAGCGGGTTAATAACAACTCTTAACGACAGAGACAGAAAATATAATTTCCTTTTACTGTCCAAATTATTTTCCGAGTGCTGTACATACTGTTCAAGGCACCAACACTCTGCCAGGTTTTGCGTCGTCTCTGCAGCACGGCCCCATGAAATGCGGTTTGGGTGATCAGGCTGCGAGCATCGACGACGGCGCAGGAAAACCTACCCTGCACTTACTACGGCCTTCCATCAAGATAGTAGTGCTTACCCCAACGAGACTATTCCATCGGAGTAAGCTTGAATCAGCCCATCGCTGCGAGTGTCCGGGCTTGTCCCGCCGCAACGCCGCGCAGCCTCAAGGCGGCGAATACCATGTCGCGCGCGCCTTGCCGTGCTGGCGCACCCGGCCGGCCGTCACGAGCTCCCGCAGGCGCTTTTTGAGGGTGTTGCGGTTGGCCCCGGTGACTTCCGTCAACTGCGCGATATTCAGGCGTTCCTCGGCCCGCAGCGCCCGGAGCACCTGAATCGAGAGCGCGGGCAGGTCAGCGTCGCCATCTTGTGCGCTGCGTTCCTTGTCGAGGCGCACCGCCAGGCTGTCCTTCTGCTTTTTGAGGCAGCGCAGGAAAAAGCCGGTCCAGGGCTCCCAATCCGCCTTCTCGCCCTTGAGCGTCGATTGGGTACGCCGGAGCGCCCGGTAATACAGGTCCTTGTTTTCCTCGATCACACGCTCCAGCGAGGCATACGGCACGTAGACATAACCTGACCGCAGCAGCAGGAGCGTGGTGAGCACGCGTGAGAGCCGCCCGTTGCCGTCCTGAAACGGATGGATCGCCAGAAACGTGACGACGAAGATGGCGACGATGAGGAGCGGATGCATTGCTTCCTCATCCAGCGCCTTGCGTGTCCAGGCGACGAGCGCTTCCATTTCGCGCGGCGTGTCGAAGGGCGAGGTCGTCTCGAAGACGATGCCGATCTCGCGCCCGTCCGCATCGAAGGCGACGACGTTGTTGGGCAGCGTCTTGTAGGAGCCGCGATGGCGCTCGTCCTTGTCGCTGTGGCGCAGCAGGGTTTGGTGAAGCTGGCGGATATGGTTTTCGGTGAGGGCCATGTTTGCAAAAGACTCGAAGACGAGGTCCATCGCTTCGGCATATCCTGCCACTTCCTGCTCATCCCTTGTCTTGAAGGACTGGATGGCAATGTTGGAAAGCAGCGTCTCGACCTGGGCATCGCTCAGTTTCGCCCCCTCGATCCGCGTCGAGGAGCCTATGCTCTCGATGGTCGCCACCTTGCGCAGCGCATTGAGGCGATCCGGCGAGAGCGTCTTGAGGGCTTCCCAGCGGCCTTTGAACTCGTCGATTTCCGCGACGAGCTTCACAAGGTCCGGGCCGATACTGAGCTTGGGCTCCTTCATGATGAGGATGCCCTTATATCCGATTCCATACCCGATAATACCTGATTAGACCCGATTTTGCACCTCATTTCTGATGCGCCCGAACCGGCTCCCACAGCCGGTTACGGGTCCGGCGCAAAGCTATCGGGTCCTCTCGGGAGCCGACCGAGGGTCTGTTCACGGTCGCCCATGCGATGTTCAGGAAGCTGTGGGACGAACGTCTTCACTCCCGGAAAGCCGGAAGCCAGTCGCTGGAAATGGAGATCAGGAAAATCGAAAAGGACGTTGAAAAACTGCTCGACCGGATTGTGGATTTGGACAATCCTTCCGTGATCCATGCTTACGAAAAGCGCATCAGGGACATGGAATCCCGGAGGATCGAAACGCAGGAAAAAATCGCGCAATGCGGTCGTCCGGTCAGGGGCTTCGACGATTCACTTGGAACCGCCCTCGATTTCCTCGGAAACCCGCAGAAACTATGGGCTTCCGACCGTTTGGAGCACAAGAAAACAGTGCTCAAACTCGCCTTTGCCGACCGCCTCGCTTATGTCCGGAATGAGGGGGTTGGAACCGCCGATCTGGCCTTACTTTCAAGGTCTTAGCGGACTTCTCAACCTCTAAAAGCAAATTGGCGCGCCTGAGCGGAGAAAGTTCGAACTCTGTGTTCGAAACTTTCGAGCACTGGGCTTCCGTACTTGAGACGCTTCCTGAGCATAACGATCCGTCGCCGCGACCGGAATTATAAGATTTTTGCGTTACACAGGGTTGTCGTTCCAGTCTTCGCGGCCATGGCGGACACGGAGGATTAGAACGTCATCATCGTTGTCGATCAGGTAGATGATAATGTGCGACCGATAGGGATGAACCCTTACTGGCGGCGTAATTTCAAGACGCTCTCTTGCCGCTTTGGGGGTATCCGATAGAAACTCGAATGCGCGCTCCAAACCGGCGTAATATTTTTCGGCCTGCTCGACGCCGAATAACCGAATGCCTTCCAGGTATGCGTTGTGGATGTCGTTTTCGGCTTTGACGCTGAGCTTATAGGCCATGGTCTCCCTATGAAGCCTGCGCCGATGCGCGGGCCTGCTTTAAAATATCGGCAACGGATTTTTCGCTGAGACCGCTTTCCAGCGCTTCGTCCACAAGTGTTTGCATGTGGGCGATTTTGTCCTTGCGCTCCTGGTCATGACGAATGAGGTCACGCACGTAGTCGCTTGCATTGCCATAACGGCCGGACTGCGCCTGCGCTTCAACCCAGTCCTTCATGGCGTCAGGCAGGGATACGTTCATTGTAGCCATATCAAGTTCTCCATTCTTATCTTGATATTATGGCATAAATTGACAAAATTTGTCAATTACCATGTCTCGCTAAAACGGCTGGCTCCCGACAAGAGGCGCTGGGCGTTCGGGCTCGAACTCGAAAACGTGTGCTGTTTTAAATAGTTATGCGGTCGTTCACTATAAACGTAATTTCACGCTGAAAAATACAGTGTTAAATCAATGCGTTGCAGATGGCGCGCCAGAGAGGATTCGAACCTCTGACCTTCGCCTTCGGAGGGCGACACTCTATCCAGCTGAGCTACTGGCGCTTTACCGGGACCATGTATAGGACAGCTTGTCCGCGGACGCCATAGGGTTTTCGCGATCTGTCCCGCGGCGCCGGATTCGCGTGATTATCGCCGCGCGGCCCCGCCGGGGCGTTCGGCGATGGCCGTGCCGTCCTCGACCGGCGCTTCCGGCGCGGCAAGCGCCCAGTCGGTGATGTCGCGGAGCACGACCGCCGCGTTCAGGTCGCGCAGCAGCATGTGATAGCCGGTCGCGTATTCCGTATGCCGCCACAACCCGGTATCCGGCAGCACCGCCAGCAGGTCGCGCTGCGCCGCGTCGGGGATGAGGTCTTCCGTCTTGCCGTACAGGATCAGCGCCCGCGTATCCAGCGCGGGGGCGGCGGCCAGGGCCCGGTCCATCAGGTCGGTCAGCCCCCACAGCGCGTCGATCCGCGTCGCCTTGATCACCCGCGGGTCGCGGCCCAGCGCGCGCAGCATCTCGATATTGTCCGACGGCTTGATCTTCAGCCCCCGCCCCGACAGCGTCAGCCAGGGCGTCGTATGCGCGCCCAGCCACAGCGCCGCGCGCTGGTAGACCGGCATGTGGTTGCGCGACCAGACCGCCGGCGCGGACAGGACCACGCCGTCGGCCTCGGGCCGGCCGCCTCCGCCGTCGGCGTAGGCGGCCAGGATGACGGCGCCGCCCATGCTTTCGCCGAGCAGATAGAGCGGCGTTCCCGGATGGCGCCGGCGCAGCAGGCGGCTGGTGACGATCAGGTCGCCGGTCATCGCCTCGATGCCGCCCCACATCCCGCGATGCGGCGCATCGCCGAAGCCGCGCTGGTCATAGGCATAGACCGAAATCCCGGCCTCGTTCCAGGCGGCGGCGGGATTCTCGAAACTCTTCGAATAATCGTTGAAGCCGTGCAGCGCCAGGATGACGGCCCGGGGCGCGGAATCTTTGGCCGGCCAGTACCGCAGCGGCAACCGGATGCCGTCCGCCGTCTGGATATGGTCTTCGGCCAGGGTCGGGGCCTGCGGCGCGGCTCCCATGGGCGCGATCCGGGGCGCGCAGGCGCCGAGCGCCATCATGCAGATGCCGACGACCCACGAAGCGGCGCGGGTCTGGCGGCGTGCCTTGTGCAATGCGGATCGTACAGCGGACATGTGCGAATGGCTTTGATTGTTCCGTCACCTTGGGTATCATCGAAAAAGCGGCAAGGTCAATTGCGAAGGCCTTGTACGAAGTTGAGGAAACAGGGGGAATCGCCCAAATGGACGCGCCGGAAACCGTCGAGACCGAGACCGCGCATGTGAGTTGTGACGGGGGTGGCGGGGCTGCCGGCCATCCGAAGGTATATCTGGTCATTGGCGACGCGGGATTCGTCGAATGCCCCTATTGCGACAAGCGGTATGCGCTGAAGGCCGGCGCCAAGCGGTCGGTCGCGCACTGATGGCGCCAGGCGGCAACACTGCCCGGGCGGCGAATCGATGACCGGAACCGATGTCGCGCCAATGACCGAGGTCGCCTGTGCGCCGAAGACGGGGGCCGCCACCGCGCCGAAGCATGTCTTCCTGATCGACGGGTCCGGCTTTATCTTCCGCGCCTTCCACGCGCTGCCGCCGATGACCCGGCCCGACGGCACGCCGGTCAACGCGGTCTACGGCTTCACCAACATGCTGATGAAGCTGATGGAGGATACGGACGCGGACCATATCGCGGTGATCTTCGATGCCGCGCGAAAGACCTTCCGCAGCGATATCTACCCCGCCTACAAGGCGCAGCGGCCGCCGCCGCCGGAAGACCTTGTGCCGCAGTTCGACCTGATCAAGGCGCTGGTCGAGGCCTTCAATGTGCCCTCGGTGCAGATGGAGGGGTATGAGGCCGACGACCTGATCGCGACCTATGCCCGGCTGGCGCGCGAACGCGGCGCGGATGTCACCATCGTGTCGTCCGACAAGGACCTGATGCAGATCGTCACCGACAAGGTGACCATGCTGGATACGATGAAGAATGTCGAAATCGGGCCGGAGGGCGTGCTGGCAAGGTTCGGCGTCGGCCCGGACAAGGTGGTCGAGGTGCAGGCGCTGTCGGGGGATTCCGTGGACAACGTGCCCGGCGTGCCCGGCATCGGCATCAAGACGGCGGCGCAGCTGATTACGGAATATGGCGATCTCGATACGCTGCTGGCGCGGGCGGGGGAGATCAAGCAGAACAAGCGCCGGGAAAACCTGATCGAATTCGCCGGGCAGGCGCGGATCAGCCGCGAACTCGTGCAGCTGAAGAACGATGTGCCGGTTGACCGCGACCTGGACAGTTTCGCGCTGCAGGAGCTCGATGTGGACCGGGTGATCGCCTTCCTGCGCGAGCAGGGGTTCAAGTCGGTGATTGCCCGGATCGAAAGCCGGCACGGCGTGGGGCCGTCCGCGGCGGGTGCGCCGAAAGCCGAAGCCGCATACGAACTGGTGCAGGACGAAGCCGCCCTGTCGCGCTGGATCGCGGCGGCCGTCAGGGCCGGGCAGGTCGCCTTCGACACGGAAACCACCGGGCTGGACGCCATGCGCGCCGAACTCGTGGGGGTGTCGATGTCGGTCGCGCCGGGCAGCGCCTGTTACGTGCCGCTGGCGCATAAGTCGGCGAAGGAACAGGGCGCCTTCGACCTGGGCGATGGCGGCGGCGGCGCCGGCGAGGACGCGCCGCTCCAGATGCCGCGCGACCGGGCGCTCGAACTGCTCAGGCCGATGCTGGAGGACCCCTCGGTCCTCAAGATCGGGCACAATATCAAATACGACGCGCTGCTGCTGCTGCGCCACGGGATCGATATCGCGCCGGTCGACGACACGATGCTGCTGTCCTTCGTGCTGGACGGCGGGGTGCACGGGCATGGCATGGACGAACTGGCGGAACTGCATCTCGGCCATACCTGTATCCCCTTCAAGGATGTCGCCGGCAGCGGCCGCAACCAGATCACCTTCGACTATGTGCCGCTGAAGGCCGCGTGCAACTACGCCGCCGAGGACGCGGATATCACCCTGCAACTGCACCGGGTGCTGAAGCCGCGGCTGATCGAGGAGCGGATGACCACGCTGTACGAAACCATCGAGCGGCCGCTGTTGCCGGTGGTGGCCAAGATGGAGCGCGAGGGCGTGCTGGTCGATCCGGAAGCCCTGCGCGGACTGAGCCGCGATTTCGCGACCCGCATGGCGGCGCTGGAAACCGAAATCCACGAACTGGCCGGGGAAAAGTTCAACATCGGCTCGCCCAAGCAACTGGGCGAGATCCTGTTCGACAAGATGTCGCTGCCCGGCGGCAAGAAGACCAAGACCGGCGCCTACAGTACCGATTTCCGCGTGCTGGAGGACCTCGCCGCCGAAGGGCATGACCTGCCGGTCCGGATCGTCAGCTGGCGGCAGTTGTCGAAGCTGAAAAGCACCTATGCGGATTCGCTGGTCGAGCAGATCAACCCGGAAACCGGGCGGATCCATACCTCCTATGCGATGACCGGGGCGCAGACAGGCCGCATGTCCTCGACCGATCCGAACCTGCAGAACATTCCGATCCGGACCGAGGAAGGCCGCCGCATCCGCCAGACCTTCATCGCCGCGCCCGGGAAAAAGCTGTTGTCGCTGGACTACAGCCAGATCGAATTGCGGGTGCTGGCGCATATCGCGGGTATCGAGGCGCTGGTGCAGGCCTTCCGCGACGGGCTGGACATCCACGCGATGACGGCGAGCGAAATGTTCGGCGTGCCCATCGAGGGCATGGACCCGATTGTCCGCCGCAACGCCAAGGCGATCAATTTCGGCATCATCTACGGCATCAGCCCCTTCGGGCTGGCGCGGCAGTTGTCGATTCCGCAGGGCGAGGCGAAATCCTATATCGAGGCGTATTTCGAACGCTTCCCCGGAATAAAGGACTACATGGAGGCCGCGCGCGAGGAATGCCGCACCAACGGCTATGTGACGACCCTGTTCGGCCGCCGCATCCACCTGCCGATGATCAACGACAAGAACCCGATGCGCCGCAACTACGCCGAACGCCAGGCGATCAATGCGCCGGTGCAGGGCTCCGCCGCCGATATCATCAAGCGGGCGATGATCCGGGTGCCGGCGGCGCTGCGGGCGGCGAAGCTGGATGCGTTGATGCTGCTGCAGGTGCATGACGAACTGCTGTTCGAGGCGCCGGAAGGGCAGGTCGAGGAAACCGCGCGCGTCGTCGGCGCCGTGATGGAGAAGGCGACCGAGCCGGGCCTGACGCTCAAGGTGCCGCTGGTGGTCGATGCGGGCTCTGGCGACAACTGGGACGAAGCCCATTAACGGCGGTATCCCCGCCCGAATTCTGCTTCCTGAAAGAGAAAAAACGAATGACCGTCACGATCGACCATAACAAGCTGCGCACCATCATATCCGAAATCTGCGCCCATGCGGGCAGCACGGGGGACGAACCGAAACTCGTGGCCGACAATCTGGTGACGGCCAACCTGATGGGCCATGACAGCCACGGGGTCGGCATGCTGCACCGCTATGTCGCCTGCGCCAGGGAAGGCGAGGCGAAACTGAACGCCCATGCCAAGATCATCGTCGACAACGGCGCGATGATCGTCGTCGACGGGCAGGCCGGCCTTGGCCAGGTCATCGGCGGCGAGGCCATGGATTTCGGCATCGAGCGGGCGCGCCGGCATGGCTGCGCCATCGTCGCGACCCGGCGGTCCTTCCATCTGGGGCGCATCGGCGCCTGGGCGGAACGCTGTGCGGAACAGGGATTCGTGTCGATGCACCACACCAACGTGGTCGGGCACAAACCGCATGTCGCCCCCTATGGCGCGCGCGAGGCCCGCTATTCGACCAACCCCTATACCATCGGCCTGCCGGCGACGGACAGGAATCCGATGACGATCCTCGACATGGCGACCAGCGTGGTGGCGATGGGCAAGGTGCGGGTGGCGAAGAACAAGGGAGAGCAGGTTGCGCCCGGCACGCTGATCGACGCGGACGGCAACGAAACCACCGACCCGAACGTGATGTATACGCCGCCCTTCGGCGCGGCGATGCCGTTCGGCGGCCACAAGGGCGGCGGGCTGGCGCTGATGAACGAACTGCTGGCCGGGGTGCTGTGCGGCGGCCACACGATGCGGCCGGAAACCAATCAGCCGCGCGACGCGATCCTGAACAGCATGCTGAGCATCATCATCGACCCGGAGAAGCTGATCGATCATGAATTCTTCACCTCGGAAATCAACGCGACCCTGGAATATGTGAAGGCCGCGAAGCCGATCGACCCGGCGAAGCCGGTGCTCGTCCCCGGCGACCCGGAGCGCATCCGCAAGGCGGAGCGCGAAGCCAACGGCGTGCCGATCGACGACAATACCTGGGAGGAAATTCTGGCCTGCGGCGATTCCGTCGGGTTCGGCCGCAACCGGATCATCGATATCAGCGCGTCGTGATTTCCGGCGCGGGGGAGCGAACAGCATGCTGAAGATCATCGGCCGGATCACATCCGGCAATGTCATGAAGCCGCTCTGGGCGGCGGATGAAATCGGCCTCGAATACGAACAGGTCGACTGGGGCGGTTCCTTCGGCGGCAATGACGACCCGGAATACCGGGCGATGAACCCGATGGGGCTGGTGCCGACGCTGGTGGACGGGGATTTCACCCTGTTCGAATCGAACGCGATCACCCGGTATCTCTGCGCGAAACATTCCTTCGGGATGCTTTATCCGGAAAGCCTGGAAAACCGCGCTGTCGCGGAAGCCTGGATGGACTGGAAGCTGAACGCGGTCAATCCGTTCATGCGCGATGTGTTCTGGGGACTCGTGCGGACCAAGCCGGAAGACCGCGACATGGCGCAGATCGACAGGGCGATCCAGGAAGGCATCCGCATCTGGTCGATGCTGGACCGGCACCTTGAAGGGCGCGACTTCATTGCCGGGAAGGATTTCACCATGGGCGACATTCCGCTCGGTCCCCAGGCGCATCGCTGGATGATGCTGGTCAAGGACCGGCCCGCCATGCCGAATTTCGACGCCTGGTACCGGCGCCTGACCGAGCGCCCCGCCTACCGAAAACACTGCATGATACCGTTGTCGTAGCCGGGAATTTGATGCTACCCGCCACGGGGAGTTGCTTTCGTTCAATAAATGAACTATGTTCAATTTATTGAACGAAAGTGAGGCGGCATGGGACGCCGATCGGATCACAGCCGGGATGAAATCAGGCGGATGGCGCTGGCGGCGGCGCAGCGGCGGCTCGAAACGGGCGGGCTGGCGGCGCTGACGGCGCGCAGGGTGGCCGACGATATCGGCTATGCGGTCGGGACGCTGTACAACCTGTTCGACAATCTCGACATGCTGATCGTGCATGTGAACGGCGCCACGCTGGACATGCTGCACGACGCACTGGCGCCCACGGTCAGCGGCAGAAATCCGGACAGCGACCTGGCGGCGATGCTGGCGGCCTATCTGCGGTTCCTGGCGGAAAACGGAAATCTCTGGGGCGCTCTCTTCGAGCACCGCCGCACCGATGAAGCGCCGCTGCCGGACTGGTACCTGGCCAGGGTGGCGCGCGTACTGGCCGTGCTGGAAGCCGCCCTGCGCCCCCTGTTCCCCGCCGATGACGCGGCCGGCTGCTCGCAGGCGGCGCGGGTGCTGTGGGCCTCGTTGCACGGTATCTGTTCGCTCGGCGAATCCGGCAAGCTGCCGGTCATATCGGCGCAGTCCGTCGCCGACATGGCCAGTTCGCTGGTCGAAAACTATGTTGCCGGGTTGCGGATGCGGCAGGCGAAATTCCTTGCGGCAGGAGTATGACATGGCGAATCCCGAAGCGAGCCCCGATACAAATTCCGGTATCGCGGCTCTCCTGAAGACCCGGCGGTTCCTGCCGCTGTTCGTCACGCAGTTTCTGGGCGCGATGAACGACAATGTGTTCAAGAACGCCCTGGCCATCCTGTTGCTGTACCGGATCGCGGAACAGGCGGGGCTGAACGGGCAGATCCTGGTCACCGCCGCCGCCGGCATTTTCATCCTGCCGTTTTTCCTGTTCTCGGCCACGGCCGGGCAGGTTGCCGACAAGTTCGAAAAATCATCGGTGATCCGACGGATCAAGCTGGCGGAAATCGCGATCATGGGCATGGCGGTGGCCGCGCTGTACGCCGGCGATACCTGGTTCCTGCTCGGCGTGCTGTTCCTGATGGGCGCGCAGTCGGCGTTCTTCGGGCCGCTGAAATACGCGATCCTGCCGGATCATCTGGCGAAAAACGAACTGATCGCCGGCAACGCGCTGGTCGAGGCCGGCACCTTTCTCGCCATTCTTCTTGGTACTGTCGTCGGCGGGCTGCTGGTGCTGCAGGTTAACGGCATCGCCTATATCGCCGCGACCGTCCTGACGCTCGCGGTCGTCGGCTGGGGCGGCAGCCGCTATATCCCGGTCGCGGGGCCAGCCGACCCGGCGCTGCGGATCGCCACGAATTTCCTGTCGGAAACCTGGCGGATCGTCGTCCGCTCCGCCGAACAGCGCACGGTCTTCCTCTCGATCCTCGGCATTTCCTGGTTCTGGCTTGTCGGCGCGACCTTCCTCGCGCAGTTCCCCGCGCTGGCGCGCGATGTCCTGGGCGGCGACGCGACGGTGGTCACCCTGTTCCTGACGGTATTCTCCGTCGGTATCGGGCTCGGCTCGCTGCTGTGCAACCGTTTGCTGAAGGGGCGTATCGACGCGCGCTATGCGCCGCTCGGCGCGCTCGGCATCTCCGTCTTCATGCTGGACCTGTACGCCGCCGTCGCCGGGCTGACGCCGCCGGATACGCTGATGGACGCCGCCGCCTTCGTCGCGGATGCGGGCAACTGGCGGATCCTGGCCGACCTGCTGCTGGTATCGGTGTCCGGCGGGCTGTACATCGTACCGCTGTACGCGATGGTCCAGACCCGCAGCGACCATACCGAACGCTCCCGCATGGTCGCCGCGAACAATATCATGAACGCCCTGTTCATGGTCGGCGGATCGCTGATCGCGTCGGTCCTGCTGGCGGCGGGCGCGTCGGTGCCGGCCCTGTTCCTGATCGTCGCCTGCGCCAATTTCTTTGTCGTCGTCTATATTTGCGGGCTGCTGCCCGATGTGCTGCTGAAGGCATGCCTGGGCTGGATCCTGCGCCGCGTTTACCGGGTTGAAATCCGGGGCCGGGAGAATATCGACGCGCTCGGGCCCCGCGCGGTGATCGTCGCCAATCACGTATCGTTCCTGGATGGCGCCCTGCTTGCCGCCTTCCTGCCGGGCAAGCCGACATTCGCGATCAATACGCAGATGGCGCAGCGCTGGTGGCTGAAACCGTTCGTGTCGCTGTTCGATGCGCTGCCGATCGATCCCGCCAATCCACTGGCCATCAAGCAAATGGTGAAGGCGGTGGCCGAGGGCCGGCATTGCGTGATTTTCCCCGAAGGGCGAATTACCGTGACCGGTTCCCTGATGAAAGTGCATGAAGGCCCTGGCATGGTCGCCGACAAGGCGGATGCGGAAATCCTTCCGGTGCGCATCGACGGCGCGCAATACACGCCGTTCTCGCGCCTGCGCGGCAAGGTGCGGCTGCGCTGGTTCCCGAAGATCACCATGACGTTCCTGCCCCCGCGCCGGATCGAAATTCCCGAGGGGATAACCGGGCGCGACCGCCGGCAGCAGATCGGGTTGAAGCTGTATGACGAGCTGTCCGACCTGATCTTCGAAACCCGCCCGCAACACCAGACGCTGTTCGACGCGCTGGTCGATGCGCGCGGGATATATGGCGGCGGCGCGGCGATTGCCGAAGATGTCGCCCGCAAGCCGATGACCTACAACCGCCTGATCGCCGCCGCGCTGGCGCTGGGCCGCGGGATCGCCGCCGAAACGCGGCCGGGGGAACGGGTCGGCGTGTTCCTGCCGAATTCGCTGGGCGTCCTGGCGGCGTTCTTCGGCCTTCAGGCCTATGGGCGGGTGCCGGCCATGCTGAACTATTCATCCGGCACGGCGAACCTGCTGGCAACCTGCAAGGCCGCCCGGCTGCGTAGCATCGTCATCTCGCGGCGCTTCGTGGAAATCGGCAAGCTCCAGGATGCGGTTGCCGCGCTGGAAGAGGACCACCGGCTGATCTGGCTGGAGGATTTGCGCGGCCGGATCGGTCCCGCCGCCCGGATACGGGCGTTTATCGCGGGGCGCTTCGCCAGGTGGCGCGCGTCGCCCGCGTCGCCGCGGGACCCGGCGGCAATCCTGTTCACTTCCGGATCGGAGGGAACGCCCAAGGGGGTCGTGCTGTCGCACGCCAATATCCTGTCGAACTGCTACCAGCTTGCGGCGCGGGTCGATTTCAATGCTTCCGACCGCGTGCTGAACGCCCTGCCGGTCTTCCATTCCTTCGGCCTGACCGGCGGCACGATCCTGCCGGTGCTGTTCGGCATCCATACGTTCCTGTATCCGTCGCCCCTGCATTACCGGGTGGTCCCGGCGCTGGCCTACGATATGAACGCCACCATCACGTTTGGCACCGACACTTTCCTGTCCGGCTATGCCCGCGTCGCCCATGCCTATGATTTCTACAGCATCCGGCATGTCTTCGCCGGGGCGGAAAAGGTGCGATCCGAAACCCGCGACACCTGGGCGGACAAATTCGGGCTGCGTATCCTGGAAGGGTACGGCGCGACGGAGACCGCACCGGCGCTGGCCACCAACACGCCGATGCATTTCCGTGCCGGAACCGTCGGCCGGCTGCTGCCGGGGATCGCTTGCCGGCTGGAGCCGGTGCCCGGCATCGAAACCGGCGGGCGGCTGCTGGTATCCGGCCCCAACGTGATGCTGGGGTATCTCCGGGCGGAAAACCCGGGCGTGCTCGAACCCGTCCCCGACGGCTGGTACGACACGGGCGATATCGTCGAAATCGACGACGAGGGCTTCGTGAAAATCATCGGGCGGGCCAGGCGCTTCGCCAAGATTGCCGGTGAAATGGTGTCGCTCGGCGCGGCGGAGGAACTGGCCAGCGCGGTCTGGCCGGGTCATGCCCACGCTGCCGTGACCCTGCCGGACCCGCGCAGGGGCGAGCAGATCGTGCTGGTTACCGATTGCCCCGATGCGGACGCCGCGGCCCTGGCCGCTGCGGGGCGCGAGAAGGGCATCGCCGAGATCGCGGCGCCGCGGACGGTTGTCAGGGTCGATTCCGTACCGGTTCTGGGCTCCGGCAAGACGGATTATGCCGCGGTCCAAAAGCTCGCGGAAGCCGGTTAGCACCCGGGATTGCTACAGATTGCCGCGCGACGCCTTGCACGGCGAACGATCCCGATTAATACTATACGCTGGAGGATTTGCGACATGACGGACAGGCGGCGGCATCACGATATGGGCGGGGTTCCGGAGACGGACCCCATCTCGCAGGCGGGTCATAGTCTGGAGCCCTGGGAGAAACGGGTCGACGCGATCAAGACGTTGCTGTCGGACAGCCGACGCAAGCTGCTGACGACCGACGAGATGCGGCGCGGGATCGAGGATCTGGGCGCCGATGCCTATGAACGCTACAGTTATTACGAACGCTGGATCGCGTCGGTCACCAACAACATGCTGCAGAAGAAGGTGTTCACCGTGGACGAACTGGGCCGCAAGATGGCCGAGATCGAGGCGCGGCAGGACAACAAGCCGCTGTGAGCGCGCGCTATAGTCCCGGCGATGCTGTCCGGGTCCGCACCGCATACCCGCCGGGACATTGCCGTACGCCGTTCTACTGCCGGGGCAAGTCCGGCACGGTCGTGCGCTATTGCGGCGATTTCCGGAATCCCGAAGAACTTGCCTATGGCGCCTATGAGGGACCGCTGACGCCGATGTACCGGGTGCGCTTCGCGCAGACCGACCTGTGGCCGGATTATGACGGTCCGGCGCAGGACAAATGCGAAATCGAAATCTACGAACACTGGCTGGTGCCGGCGGAGGGATCGGATCATGCATGACGAACACGACCATCATCATGGCCATGAACATGGAGACGACCACGGCATGTACGCGGTCGATCCGCTGCACTACCACCCGCCGCAGCCGGACCTGGAAGATTCGAGGCTGACTCACCACCAGATCATGCAGATGGCGGTGGCCGAACTGCTGATCGAGAAAGGCATCATCACGGCGGCGGAACTGCGCGCCCAGATCGACTTCATGGATTCGATCACCCCGGCGCGGGGGGCAACCCTGGTGGCGCGGGCCTGGACCGACCCGGGTTTCAAGGCGCGGCTGGTCGCCGATTCGAAGGCGGCGGCGGCGGAAATCGGCATGGATATCGGCCCGATCCCGATTCTGGTGATGGAGAATACGCCGAAGGTCCATAATCTGATCGTCTGCACCCTGTGTTCCTGCTACCCGAAGATGCTGCTCGGTACGCCGCCGGACTGGTACAAGTCGCGCAGTTATCGCCGCCGCGCGATCAGCGAACCGCGCAAGGTGCTGTCCGAATTCGGCACGGCGCTGGGGGACGATGTCGAATTGCGGGTCCATGACAGTACCGCCGACATGCGCTACATGGTGCTGCCGATGCGGCCCGAGGGCACGGACGGGATGGATGAGGCGGCGCTCGCCGCGCTCGTCACGCGGGACTGCATGGTCGGGGTAGCCTTGCCGCGCGCATGATCATTCGCGTCCTTTCCCTGCTTGCGATCCTGCTGCTCGCCGGCGGCTGCTATGTGCCGGCGAAGTTCGAGGCCGACCTGAATATCGACGAGAGCGGCAAGTTCGCCTTTCGCTATACGGGCAATTTGCTGGCGGTGCCGCTGCTGCGCAAGCTGAGCTTTGGCGAGGTGACGCAGGAAAACCTGGCCGAAAACGCCGCGATTTACGAACGCGACCTCGCGCGCGATTCCGGCTTCAGGAAGATCGAGCATCTGGAAGGCGCGATTTACGGGGTCGAGTTCGATCGCCAGGGCGATATCCTGCGGGAAAAGACCTTCAGCTTCGTGCGGTCCAATGCGGTGTTCCTGGCCATGAAGCGGCGCCGGGACGGGCTGATAGAGGTCTTCGGCAGCCGTCCGCCGGAAAACCTTGTCGATGCGCTGATCGATTACGGCTTCGATGTGCGGGGCGTGTTCCGCATATGGACCAACGCGAAGGTCGTCTCCCACAATGCCCCGCAATCGCGGGAGGAAGGATCGCCCAGGGTCTACCAGTGGCGGATCCAGTCGATGCGCGATACGCCGCCCTCGCTGATCCTCGAACCGCAATAAGCCGCGCGCGGCGGCGGACCGATGACCGGCTACCTGGGCCTTTTCGCGACCGCATTGCTGGCCGCGACGCTTATTCCGGTTTCCTCCGAAGCGGTGCTGGCGGCGCTCAGCGTGGCGGATGGCGCGGAACTCGCGCTGCTGGTCGCCATCGCCAGCCTTGGCAATACGCTGGGCGCGGTCGTGAACTGGCTGCTGGGGCGTTATTGCCTGCACTGGCGGGACCGGCGCTGGTTTCCGGTATCGCCGGAAACGCTGACCCGCGCATCGGAACGGTTCCGCCGCTTCGGCCTGTGGTCGCTGCTGTTTGCGTGGCTGCCGGTTATCGGCGATCCGCTGACCTTCGCGGCCGGGCTATTGCGGGTAAATTTCTGGGTCTTCGTGATCCTGGCCGGAACCGGCAAGACGGCGCGCTATGCCGTCATAGCCGCGTTCGCGGACCGGATCTTCGGTTGAGGGGCGTTACGCCGCCTTGTAGATACCCGCCTTCTTGACGCCGTCATCGACATAGGATTCGAACTGCTTGAAGTTCGCTTCGAACCGACCCCGCAGGTCGCCGGCGGTCGAATCATAGGCCGACTTGTCCTGCCATGTGTTGCGCGGCTGCAGTACCTCGGCGGGAACGTCGGGGCAGGCGTCGGGGACCAGCATGCCGAAATTCGGATCCTTCGTTTCCGCCACCTGCGCCAGCCGTCCGTCCAGCGCCGCGCGGACCATGGCGCGGGTATGCGAGATTTTCATCCGCGAACCGGTGCCGTACGAGCCGCCGGACCAGCCGGTGTTGACCAGCCAGCAACGCGCGCCCGTCCTGGCGATGCGTTCGCCCAGCATCTTCGCATAGACCGATGGATGCCGCGGCATGAACGGCGCGCCGAAACAGGTGGAAAAGGTCGCCTGCGGTTCGGTAACGCCGCGTTCGGTGCCGGCAACGCGGGCGGTATATCCCGACAGGAAGTGGTACATCGCCTGATCGGCCGAAAGCCGGCTGATCGGGGGCAGCACGCCAAAGGCGTCGGCGGTCAGCATCACGACATTGGCCGGCTGGCCGCCCCGGCCGCTTTCCACGATGTTTTCGATGAAGTCGATCGGATAGGACGCGCGGGAATTTTCCGCGAGGCTGCCATCGTCGAAATCCGGTACGCGCGTGTGCGGGTCCAGCACGACATTTTCCAGCACCGTCCCGAAGCGTTTCGTGGTGGCGTAGATTTCCGGTTCCATTTCCTGCGACAGGTTGATGACCTTGGCGTAGCAGCCGCCCTCGAAATTGAAGACGCCGTTGTCGCACCAGCCATGCTCGTCATCGCCGATCAATGCGCGGGTGCCGTCGGCCGACAGGGTCGTCTTGCCGGTGCCGGACAGGCCGAAAAAGATGCTGGTCGCGCCGTCATCGCCCTGGTTGGCGGAACAGTGCATCGGCAGGACGCCGCGTTCCGGCAGGATATAGTTGAGATAGCTGAACACCGATTTCTTGATTTCGCCGGCATAGCGCGTGCCGCCGATCAGGACCATCTGACGTTCGAAATTCATCAGGATGAATGCTTCGGAATTCACGCCGTCGGCGGCGCCGGCCGCCTGCATCATCGGCGCATGCAGGATCGTCAGATCCGGCACGAAACCCTGGCGTTCACCCTCGGGAACCTCGATGAACATGTTGCGCGCGAACAGGCTGTGCCACGGGCTGTCCGTGATAACCCGGACCGACAGGCGATAGTCCCGGTCGGCGCCGGCATAGAGATCCTGAATGTACAGGTCGCGATTCTGGTAGTAGGCCAGCATCTTCGCTTCCATCGCATCGAAGCGTTCCGGCGATATCGGCTTGTTGACCGGCCCCCACCAGATGTTGTCGTGGCTGGCCGGAGAATCGACGATGAACTTGTCGTTGGCCGACCGGCCGGTGTATTTGCCGGTATTGACCGATAAGGCGCCGCCTTGCGAAACAGTACCGAGACCCAGACGGATCGTCGCTTCATAAAGAGCTTCCGCCCCCTGATTCCAATAGCGGTTCGCGCTATTGATGACCCCATGTTTGTCCAGCCCGTACTTGCTGATGTGTGGCACGTATGGTTCCTCCGAACGACCGCTGGTTAAAAGAATCCTTCCCCCGCATTCCGGCCGGAATGCGATTTTACCGACAATCGCCGATACCGGCATGCCGAAAGACCCCCAAATGCATTACACATTCGGGTAGCGGAAGATATCGGCCGAATACCGCGGAAATCAACCGTCTTGCGGCTGAATGTGTCAGATTCCCTGCGTGGCGGATTGCCGCGCCCGTTTCGCCAGCCCCGCCAGGGCAAGCCGGGCATCGTCGGCGCCGAAGACCGGGCTGTCGAACGCCAGGCGCGCTGAAATTTCTTTACACGCCAAATCAATGCCTTCCGGGTCGATGCCGGTCATGCGCCAGTCTTCCCCGTCGCAGCCCAGCAACTCCCTGGCATAGAGGGCAATTGCATCGGCATGATCGGTATTCATGTGCGCCACGATATCCGCTTCCCGCTGCGCCAGTGCGGCGGCCGGTCCCGTGTCGAAGAGCAGTTGATCCGCCGTAACCCAGTCGATTCGCCCGAATCCCGCGACCAGATGCGCGCGCTCGATTTCGATCGCATAAAAGGCGAAATCGTTGAAGCCCGCATATACGGCGGCGGCCGGATGCCGGGCGAGGTACCTGTCGCGCAGGATGTCGCTGTCGGTGACGACGGCGCGGCCCAGGACGGACACGCGCGGTCCGGTCAGCGGGTCGTCATACCCCGCGGTTCCGTCGACAAGCAGGGAAACACGCGGATCCGCCGCGATGTTCTTTGTGTGCTCGGCAAGGCCGGAGATCAGCAGGATGGGCGATCCGTCATGCGCCGCCGCGGTCAGGACCAGCGAGGCATAGGGCGCGCCGTCCGTATCGCGCATCCGGGTCGCCAGCGCGGCGCGGTGCGCGCCGCGAATCAGGCTGCGTGCGGTATCGCCCGGTGGCGGGTTCTGGGCGTTTTCCGGCAAGCGGATCAGGCCGTTTTGGCCAGGCGGTCATACAGGTATCCGCTGACCCCGCCGAGGACGACCCACAGCACGGCCGCGCCCAGAAGCGACGCCATGACGAACATCGCCGCCAGTTCCGGCGGCGTTCCGCCGCCCAGGGTTTCGGGATGCGGCGCGCCGATGACATGCGGCGCGAGGATCAGCAGCACGCCGGCGCCCTTTGCGATCCGGCCGCGCAGAAACGCCAGCATCGCGATGCCGCTCCCGGTCGCGATAACGGTTCCCGCGTACCAGGCCTGGCGATCGGACAGTTCGGCGGCATGCAGCCCCGGCAGTTCCGGCGGCAGGCCCAGCGCCGGGGCCAGCCAGAAGGCGCCGAACCCCGCCAGCCCCCACATGACGCCCCTGGTGACGCCGACGGGCTTGCCGTAGAGGGCAAATCCCGCGGTGAGCAGCAAACCGAACCCCGTCGCGGTCAGGATGTTGGCCAGCAGGGAAAACCCCATGCGTTCCAGCCCCTCATCCGGCGCCCAGGCTTCGGCGTCATGCCCATGGGGCGCGGCGTCATGGGCATGGCTGTGGCCCTCCACGGCAGGCGGCGCGGACGCTTCAAAGGTTTCCGCGTGCAGGATAAGCGGCGTGATGCGGGTCTGCTGAACGGCGGTGACGACGATACCGGCAACCAGCCCGGCCAGGATTGCAGCGAAGAGGACCCGCCGGATCATGGCGTCGCGCCTAATGGCAGGGGAAAGCAAATGTGTGGCGCGAATCGTGCGCCGCGTTGTGCAGAATATCCGAATGCGCGAATCCGACGCCGACCAGCAGGAAGGCGCCGAACAACGCGGCGACGGACGCCGCCGCAATTCGCGAAGACAGATCGGCGGTTGCGCCGCTATGGGTCGAAGGCATGGTCTGCTGCATGGTTTTTCCTGCCCGGAACATGAAAGAATTCGGTAACGAACCTAAAACAGGGTGGCCGGCGCGTCAATCGCCACGCAGCCGCGGGGGGCCTTCAGTCCGCTTCGATGGGAACGCCGGCTTCCTGCTTCGAGCGCCGGATCGCCAGCGCCGATTTGACCTGGCTGACATTGGGCGCGGCCGTCAGTTTTGCCGTCAGGAACCGGTTGTAGGAATCCCAGTCATGGGCGACGATTTTCAGCAGGAAATCGGTCTCCCCGGCTAGCATGTGGCATTCGCGGACTTCCGGCCAGCAGGCGACCAGCCTCTCGAAGGCGACCAGATCGGCCTCGGACTGGCGGGTCAGGCCGACCTGCGCGAAGACGATGACGCCGAACCCCAGCATTTCCGGGTCCAGATCGGCGTGATATCCGTGGATGTAGCCGGCTTCCTCCAGCGCGCGGACCCGGCGCAGGCAGGGCGGCGCGGAAATCCCTGCGCGTCGCGCCAGCTCCACATTGGTCATGCGTCCGTTTTCCTGAAGATCGCGCAGGATACGGCGATCGATTCGGTCCAGCTTGACCTGACTCATGGCTGATCCTGACGCGGCGGCTGATGGTGAACGGGCGGGTAATAATATTACAAAAAAGCGGATGCCACGCAATAGATCGCTGTCCGCTTGCCCGGATTCCGCCGGAGCGGCATATTGGCGTCGACTATCCGACCGCTCCCTCAACCGGCCCGGAAAGGCGCGCCGCACCCGATGTCCGAAAAATCCGCCTGGGTCCTGACCGAAGGCATGGCCGGCACGGTCACGCAGGCTGTCGGCCTGGCTGAGGCCGTCGGCCTTCCCTTTGCGGAAAAGACTGTCGCGCTGCAACCGCCCTGGCGCTGGCTGCCGCCACGGTTCTGGCCGCCCGGCGTGCTGGGCGTTGCGCGCGACGACGACACCCTGTCGCCGCCCTGGCCCGACCTGGTGATTTCCTGCGGCCGCAAGGCCATCGGCCCGGCGCGGGAGATCAAGCGGCGCAGCGGCGGCCGCAGCTTCACTGTCCATGTCCAGGACCCGCATGTGCCGCCGCAGGCCTTCGATGTGGTTGTCGTGGCGCGGCATGACCGGCTCTCCGGGCCCAATGTCATCGAAACGAAGGGCGCGCTGCACCGGGTCACGGCGGAACGGCTGCGCGATGCGGGTGCGGAATACGCCGCGGTGCTGGCCGGACGGCCGCGCCCGTTTACGGCCGTGCTGGTCGGCGGCCCGAACAGGGTCTACCGGGTGACGCCGGAGATCATTGGCGATTTCGCGGCGCGGCTCGCCGCGTTCGCCCGTGACACGGGCGGGACGCTGCTGGTGACGCCGTCGCGGCGGACGGGCGCGGCGAACGAGGCCGTATTGCGCGCGACGCTTCGGGATAGCGGCGCGGTGATCTGGGACGGCACCGGCGGCAATCCGTATTTCGGTTATCTGGCGCTGGCGGACCGGATCGTGGCAACCTGCGATTCCGTCAGTATGGTGTCGGAGGCCTGCGCGACCGGAAAGCCGGTGTATGTGTACGACCTGCCGGGCGGCAGCGCGAAATTCCGCCGCTTTCACGATTTGCTGAGGACAGAGGGGATTACCCGGCCGTTCACGGGCGCGGTGGCCGACTGGTCCTGTCAAACCTTCAACGAAACCGCCTGGGTCGGGCGGGAAATCCGTCGCCGCATGGGCCTTTCCAGCCCGGGTCCGCTGGACTGATCAGGGGGTGGGGCCAATTGTCCGGTTGCTGATGTTATTGATAATGTCCTTCAACCTCCAATATAACGGTTGAATTAACAAGAAAGATGCGGACGGGGGTCGAGGATCTATGAAGACGGACTGGGACAGGCTGCGCATCTTTCATGATGTCGCGGAGGCGGGCAGCTTTACGCACGCCGGAGCAACCCTGAATCTCAGCCAGTCCGCCGTCAGTCGGCAGATCAGTTCGCTTGAGGAAAGCCTCAACGTCATGCTGTTTCACCGGCATGCGCGGGGGCTGATACTGACCGAGCAGGGCGAAATGCTGTATTCGACGGTCAAGAACGTGTTCAACGAACTTATGCTTGTCGAAGCGGAGCTGAGCGAAACGCGCGAGCGGCCGTCGGGACCGCTGAAGGTGACGACGACGGTTTCGTTCGGGTCGACCTGGCTGACGCCCCGGATCAAGGAATTCATAGAACTGTACCCCGAAATCGATTTCAGCCTGATCCTGACCGATACGGAACTGGATGTTTCCATGCGCAAGGCGGATATCGGTATCCGCCTGACGCCGCCGCGACAGGCCGACCTGATCCAGCGCCAGTTGCTGACGCTGACCATGCATATCTACGGCTCGCCGGAATACCTGGATCTCCACGGGACGCCGAAAACGCCCGAAGACCTCAACGATCACAGGCTTATCGTATACGGGGACGACCTGCCGCCGCCGACGCCGACAACAAACTGGCTGCTTGACCTCGGCACGCTGGAAGGGGTCGCGCGGCGTCCCGCCCTGCGGGTGAACAATGTCTATGGAATTTACCGCGCGGTTCGTAGCGGACTTGGCCTGGCGGGGCTGCCGGACTACATGATTCCCGACGACGTGAACCTGGTAAAGGTGCTGCCGGATATCGACGGTCCGACGATCCAGGCTTATTTTGTCTATCCGGAGGAGCTGCGCCACTCCAAGCGGATCGGCATCTTCCGTGATTTTCTTCTAAAAAAAGTAGAAGAATCAAAGTAGTAGGCATTCGCTTGAGACACTGCGTTACAGGCATGCAACCGGTGCATGGCAGGATTGAGAAATCTCCGTTACCGGAATTCGCGCGGGGGCCATACCTTTAAATCACTTCGTTGCTGCACTGCAGCAACACATGCTTCGACTTTCAGGTGCAAGCCTGGGATTTAGAGTTGCAAGACTCTTCGTCTTCCAGACGTGAAGCCTCCCTGTTCAAACTGCCGGTAGGACTTTGTCCTACCGGCTTTTTTTCTTTGACACATGAGGCTTGATTGGAACGGCAACAGGTTCCATTCGAACATGTCCCGCCATTAGAGCAGATCGCCTTTTATCTGATATCTGACGCAATAATTGCGTCAGATAAAAGGCGTGAATCTGCCCTATCACTTTAAAAGCAGATTCACGTGTTAATCGGAATCACCCGGGTGATTCCGATTAATCACGATTTGCTAGGGCGAAATATAGGATTCGAAGTATCGTAAAAGCCGGAAACATTACCCGGAAATTTCAGGCATGCACTCACTGCATGGCAGATTTGATGAAATGACGTTGGCAGTATCCGCCTGAGCACCGTATCTAACAACTACTTCGTTACTGTATCGCAGTAACACATGCTTCGACTTCCGGGCGAATACCCGGGAGTTAGAGTTGTAAGACTCTTCGTCTTCCAGACGTGAAGCCTCCCTGTTCAAACTGCCGGTAGGACTTTGTCCTACCGGCTTTTTTTTACCGTGGTATCCATTTTTGTTGCGATGTCAGTACCGCGGCATGGAAGGGTCGATTTCCCTCGACCAGGCATCGACGCCGCCGCGCAGGCTGACCGCGTTGGTCAGGCCGTTCCGGCGCAGCCACGCCGTAACCTGCAGGCTCCTGGAACCGTGATGGCAGACGACGACGAGCCTGCCGTCATCCGGCAGGCTGGCCAGGTTCGCGGGAATGTCATGCATCGGAATATTCGTGCTGCCGTCGAAGGCGCAGACGGCGATTTCCGGCGGATTGCGCACATCCAGAATTGTCATGGCGGCGCCGTCGCGGCGCAGCGCGTCGAATGCCTGCACCGTGATTTCCATTTCCGCAGCGTCGGTCATCGTCCGCTCCTGTCCGCTAAAGTGTCCGTATCGGTCACGCAACAATGTGATCGGGAAGCGCCTGAAACACAATCGGGTTCCGCGCCTGGCGGCGATCTGCCGTCAATTTGCGCCCGGCGCCCGGGCATTGTGGACGAGGCTGCCGACATAAGATTGTCGGCGCGGGCCGCCGCTGGTATAGAAGCCCCCGTTGGGCCCGTAGTTCAGTTGGTTAGAACAGACCGCTCATAACGGTCGGGTCGTAGGTTCGAGTCCTACCGGGCCCACCAACTGCATGTTGTCCAGCCCGCAGCCGATGGTTTTTCCGGGGAGTTGGTGCCGCCCGCCTGGAGCGTTATAGTCCGGTTAAATTCGCATCATCTGGGGGGAGTGGGGTCATGGATCTGGGGCTGAAGAACAAATCTGTTGTCGTGACGGGCGGCAACCGGGGAATCGGGCGGGGCATCGCACTCGCCTTCGCCGGGGAAGGCGCCAATGTGTCCATCGTCGGGCGCGATACGCAGGCGCTTGCAACGGTAAAGGGCGAAATCGAGGCGCTGGGCGTGCAGGCCAATACGGTTGCCGCGGACCTGTTTACCGCGGAAGGCTGCAGCCGGGCGGTGGATGAAACGGGGGCGGCCTTCGGCGGGGTCGACATCCTGGTGAACAACGCCTCGACGACCGTTGGCGGCACGCTGGAGACCCTGACCGACGATCAACTGATGGAACGGCTGCAGGGCAAGACCCTGGCCTATATGCGCTGTTCGCGCGCGATGCTGCCCTGGCTGCGCAAGGCGGGCGGCGGCCGGATCATCTGTATCGGCGGCGCCGCGGCGCGGGCGGCGGGCAAGACCTCGCTGCCCAGCGGCCTTGGTAATTCCTCGATCACCGCCTTCGTGAAGCATTTCAGCAATGACGTGGCGGCGGAGAACATTACCGTCAACGTGATTCATCCGCCCTTCACCAAGACCGACCGCTATCCGGCGCGGCTGGAAGCGCGGGCCAGGCAACTCGGCGTCAGCCTGGCGGAAGCGGAAGCCACCTTCGTTGCGGATTTCCCGATTGGCCGGATCGTCGAGCCGGGCGACATCGCGCCGATGGTGCTGTTTCTCGCCTCGCCGCATGCCTCGGCGTTGACGGGGCAGGCCATCGCCGTCGACGGCGGGTCGACGCCCGGCATCTTCTACTGATCGGGAGTCCATATCATGACGACATTTCTGCTGATTCACGGCGCCTATCAGGGCGGCTGGATATGGAAACCGGTGGCGACGCGGCTGCGCGCGGCGGGGCATCTCGTGTTTGCGCCGTCGCTGGACGGCTGCGGCGAACGGGCGGACCAGATTCGCGCCGGCATCACGGTCGAATCGCAGGCCGAGGAGCTGGCGAAGTTCCTGTATTACGAGGACCTGGAGGATGTCGTGCTGGTCGGCACCTCCGCCGGCGGCATGGTCCTGGCCAAACTCGCCGAACTGGCGCGGGACCGGATCGGACGGCTGGTCTTCGCCGATGCGCTGGCGCTGTTCGACGGCGAGAAGATCCGCGATATCGTGACCCGCCAGGCGTCGATCAATACGGATATCTCGCTCGGCCCCTCCCGGGAGGATGCGGCCGGCCGGCTGCTCAAGTCGCTCGACCCGGAAATCGGCAACTGGGCGCTGGACCGGGTTACGCTGCACCCGGCCCTGGTCTTCACGCAGCCGGTCAAGCTGCCGAAATTCTGGGACCAGGAATGGGACGCGGATGTCATCTGGTGCCCGCAGGCGGAGAACCCGGGCGAGGCGCATCAGCGCCGTGCGGCGGACCGGCTGAAGGCGCGCTGGCATGTCATCGACACCGGCCATTATCCGATGCTCAGCACGCCGGACGAACTGACGCGTATCATCATTGGCAAGTAGGACCGGATCATGAAAATCACCATATTCGGCGCCGGCGCGATCGGCGGTCATCTGGGCGCGCTGCTCAGCCGGAACGAGGTCGATGTCAGCCTTGTCGCGCGCGGCGCGCATCTGGAAGCGATGCGCGACAAGGGGCTGAAACTGACCATGCAGGGCGAGTCATTCGTCACCCGTCCGCGGGTAACGGACGATCCATCGACGCTTGGGCCGCAGGATTACGTGGTCGTTTCGCTGAAATCGCATCAGGCGCCGGGCGTCGTGGATGCGATGCAGCCGCTGCTCGGTCCCGATACGACCGTGGTGACGGCGATGAACGGCGTGCCCTGGTGGTATTTCTACAAGCTGGCCGGCGCCCATGAGGACTACCAGATCAAGGCGGTCGATCCGGACGGCAAGCAGTGGAACGGAATCGGGCCGCAACGCGCCATCGGCTGCATCACCTATGTCGCCAGCGAGGTCACCGCGCCCGGCGAAATCGAATCCGGCGGCCAGATGCGCTATTACATCGGCGAGCCGGACAATTCGGAATCCGAACGCGCGAAACGCTTCCAGGCCGTGGTCGACAAGACCGCCATCGACGCCCGGCTTCGCACCGATCTGCGGCGCGATATCTGGGTCAAGATCATGGGCAACGCCGCCTACAATCCGATCAGCGCGCTGACGATGGGCACCATGGGCGACATGGTGAACGATCCCGGGGTGGAGGATATCCTGCGCAAGGTCATGGCGGAGGTTATCGCGGTCGGCCGGGGGCTGGGGGCGGAACCCAACGCGTCGATCGAGGAACGGATCGTGGGGACGCGACACGGCGCCGCCGGTCACAAATCGTCCATGCTGCAGGATCTGGAGCGCGGCCGGATGATGGAAATCAACCCCATCGTCGGCGCGGTGGCCGAGGTCGGAAAACTGGCCGGGGTCGATACGCCGACCATCGACACGGTGCTGGCGCTGGTAAAGCTGCGGGCCAGACTGGCGGGCCTGCTGCCGGAATAACCACCGGGGTCAGGTGTTCGGCGCGGCCGGCGTTTTCCGGGGCGGGAAGAACAGCATAACGCCGACGACCAGCGCCGGGACGGCGCAGACCAGGAAACCGATGCGGTAGCTGCCGGTCACGCTGAGCAGCAGCGAATAGACCAGCGGCATGGTCAGCGCGCCAAGCTGCCCGAAGGACAGCATGCCGCCGGTCACCGCGGCCGCGGCGCCTTTTGGCGCGAGGCGCACCGCTTCGGCCAGCATCACGCCGTGCCAGGAAAACACCGTGGCGGTCACGCCGGATGCGATACCCATGAGCATCAGCGTCGTCCAGCTTGCCTCGAACAGGCATGTCGCGGCCACCGTCGCCGCCATGCCGATGGACAGGATCGCCATCAGTATCCGGGGGGACACGTATCCGCTGCTCAGCCAGCCCCAGAAGATACGGCCCGGCACGGCAACGGCCGTCGCCACGGAAAACACGATCCCGGCGGCGGCCATCGTATGGCCCAGATACACCAGATAGACGATGAAATAGGTCGTGACCGTCTGCTGCAGCCCGTTGAAAATGAAGCAGGCGATGGAAAGACTGCGCATTTCCGGCAGACCGATGGCCAGCATGATGGTGCTCTTGAAATCGGAAAAGCGGAATTTCCGCGTCATGTCCTTGTCGCTGTCGAATTCCTTGTGCAGCGGTTCCAGCATGATGGCGAAGACGACGCAGGCGGCCGCGATGACCAGCAGGGCGCCTTTCCAGCCGAAATGATCCGTCAGATAGGGACCGATCAGGCCGGCGATCAGCAGCCCGGCGGGGACGGCGGTCTGTTTGATGGAAAACACCAGCGGCGCGTATCTGGGCGGGGAATAGCGGCCGAGCAGGTGCGAACTCGCCGGCGTCGACAGGGCGAAGCCGCCGCCGATAATGGCGGACAGGGCGAACAGGATCAGATAACCCGGGGTCGCAATCGCCATGCCGACGGCCAGGGTGATCAGCGCGAACTGGCTGATTCGAAGCGACCCGTAACGCAGGATGAAACTGCCGCAGCCGGTCTGGACAACCAGCGCGGCGGCGGCGGAAATGGCGAAGTAGATGCCAAGCCATGCGGGATCGATCTTGAGGTCGTCGAAGATCGCGGGCGCCACGACCGCCGGCAGGACCTTGCCCAGTGCAATGAACGTCTGTTGCAGAAACATCGAACCAAGCGCGAGCAGAAGCCACTTCACCGAATGTTTCCCAATACAGAGTTCGCTGGTTGATCGCGCCCGGCGCGCCGTACCGGCAGGGGTCGACAGGTTGCGCAGAATAGCACCCTAACCCTAATTCCCTATTAACCGCTTCGGAAGCCTCTTTTTTTGCATGGCTCCCTCCCGCATGCGGTAGGCTGGCGCGATGCCGTCCCCTGAAGAAAGAATCCCGCCGTGAATGATATTTTTTCCGCCGAAGAACTTCTCGCCTTTGCCGAGCGCAGCTATCGCGCCCTGGACGTCCCGGCGGAATCCGCAACGCTGCTGGCGGATACGCTGGTGCAGGCCGACCTGTGGGGCCACCAGTCGCACGGCGTCATGCGGACCTTCTGGTATGGCGACCGCTTCGTTACCGGGGCCATGAAACGCGACGTGGAACCGGAATGGGTGATGGATGCGGGTGCGCTGGCGGTGCTGGACGGCCGCGACGGTATCGGCCAGGTCATCACGAAACTGGCGATGCAGGATGCGATCCGGCGGGCGAAGATCCACGGAATCGGCGCCGTATCGGTCCGCAATTCCGGCCATTTCGGCACGGCGATGTATTTCACGCGCATGGCGGCGGCGGCAGGCTGCATCGGCTTCCTGTCGACCAATGCCAGCCCGGCGATGGCGCCCTGGGGCGGCCGGGAAAAGACGGTGGGCAACAACCCCTGGTCCATCGCCGCCCCCGGCGGCCGCTATGCGCCCATGGTGCTGGATATCGCCAATACCGCGGTGGCGCGCGGCAAGCTCTATCTCGCCCGGCAGCGCGGAGAACCGATCCCCGATACCTGGGCGATGGACCTGGACGGCAACCCGACCACCGATCCCGTCGCCGGAATCGCCGGGACCATCCTGCCGATGGCGGGGCACAAGGGCTACGCGATTTCCGCGATGATGGATGTGCTGTCCGGCGTGCTCAGCGGCAGCGGCTTCGGGCCGCAGGTCAACGGCCCCTACCAGGCGGACGCAGCCAGCAATGTCGGCCATCTGGCGATGGCGATCGATATCGCCAGATGCCGGCCGCTCGCCGAATTCAATGCGGACATGGAACGGATGATCGAAGGATTGAAGGACACGCCGCGCGCCGAAGGGGTCGACGAGATATTCTATCCGGGCGAACTGGAAACGCGGGCCGATGCGGAAAACCGCAGGAACGGCGTGCGCCTGCCGCAGGATACGCTGATCGACCTGAACGAGAACGCGTCCAAACACGGCATTGCGCCGTTAGGGTAGCGGCTTCGCGAAGCTGAGTTCGTGGCCGTCCGGGTCCTTCATGTGGAAATAGCGTTCGCCCCAGGGCGCGTCGGACGGCGGGGCCTCGGTTTCGTGTCCCGCCTTCCGGACCCGGTCATACATGGCGTCGACATCGTCGACATGGATGATCGTCCGGCCCCAGAGCGGCAGCGGCGCGGCGGCGGGTTCCGTCGCCGCGATCAGGTTCAGCCAGGTCGGCCCGACCGGAAAGCTCGTGAAACCGTCGCTGGCGCCGTCCCGGGCGACGAAGCCCAGGCTTTCATAGAAACGGACCGACCGCGCCATATCCTGCGTGACGAGGGTGACCGCGCTGATGATCCGGAACATGGCGAAGCCTCCTTTTCGTTTTGCGGGCGATATCCGCCAAACCTACGGCAAATCGGGGTGGAGAGGGACGATATTGCGCGACCGTCATGTATTCGTCGACGGCAAGCCCCGGCCGGCGCCTATTCGCCCAGCGTATCGATCCGCGCGGGCAGGGTCAGGAAGTCGCGCAGCACATGCCAGAACCGGGCCCGGTTGACGCCCAGGAACGAGACGTGCGCGCCGCCGGGAATGACGAAAAACTGCTTGTCGCCGTTCGGCAGCGCCTGGAAATAGGCCAGCAGGTCTTCCTCGGTCGCGATGCCGTCATGTTCGCCCCGGATGATCAGCACGGGGCAGGTCACCTTCGTCGGGTCGCAGACCGGCAGGTTGGCGCACATGTCCAGATAGGTGCCGGTCGGCACGGAATCGCACAGCTTCAGTTCCCGGTCGGCCAGCGCGTCGGCCACGCCTTCCTCCGACGTGCCGGGCATGTCCCGGTTGAAGATCGAATGGAAGAACGGGCGGTCGACCGGGCGCGTGTTGCTGGCCTTCCACTGGTCCAGTTTCTTGGCGCGCTCCTTCAGCGTCGGCGAGCCTTCGCCGGTCCACACGAAAGCGTCGAGGGCCAGCCGTTCGACATATTCCGGATGCCTGTCGGCGAAGGCGGCGGCCCGCAGCGCGCCGGAAGACGAGCCGTAGAATGCCGCCGAGGCAACGCCGGTTTCCCGGGTCACGACCGCCATCCCCGCATGCAGGTCCCGCGCGCCCTCGGCAATCGCCGAATTGCCCTCGGTCCTGTCGGAGCGGCCATACCCTTCATGGTCCAGCGTCCAGACATCGAAGCCGTATTCGGCGAATTTTTCCATCAGCGAATAGTCCGATTTCCCCGGAACATGCAGGTCGAACCCGCTGGGTCCGGAAAAGGACGAGCCGTGCACCAGGAACAGCACGGGCCGGGGCGCTTCGCCCGCCGCCGGCGCATCCAGGCGCTTGCGGAACATGAACAGCTTCACGCCGCCCTTGTCCGCCCAGTATTCCTGCTGCCACATGGCGGTCATCCTTTCAGATTGTCGAGGCGCGCCGGCATTTCCAGGAACGACCGCAACACGTGCCAGAAGCGGTGCCGGTTGATGCCGATGCCGGTGTTGTGCGCCTGGCCGGACATCATGACGATCTGCTTGTCCTTGTTCGGCAGGGCGGAGAAGAAGTTGAGCACGTCCGCATCGGCGGCGATGCCGTCATGGTCGCCGCGGAAGATCATCACGGGGCAGGCGACCTTCAGCGGGTCGACGACCGGCAGGTTGGCGCACATGTCGATATAGGTGCCGTTGGGCACGCTGCCGCCGCCATTGGCCATTTCCGCCGCCGCCGCGGCCGCCGGCAGTTCGGGGATGGTCAGGCCGACCACATCGCGCGAAAATATGCCGCGATACGAGGCTTCGTCGGCGGGCCGCCGGTTGGTCGCGCGCCATTCGTCCAGCCGCTCGGCGCGTTTCTTCAGGGTCGGCGAATCCTTGCCGGTCCACACGAACGCGGCCATGGCCAGCTTCGCGACCCGGTCGGGGCAGGCATTGGCGAAGGCGCCGGCCCGCAGCGCGCCGGAGGAGGAGCCGAAGAAGGAACAGGATTTCTGCCCCGTCGCGGCCTCCATGACCGGCATCGCGGCCTTCAGGTCCTCGACCCCGTCGGCGATGTAGGAATAGCCGTCCGTGCGGGACGACCGGCCATAGCCTTCATGGTCCATGGTCCAGACGTCGTAACCGTACCGGGCGAAGACATTCATCAGCGAATATTCGCCATGTCCGGGAACGTCCAGGTCGTATGACGTCCGCGCCGAAAACGACGACCCGTGGACCAGAAACAGCACCGGGCGCGGCGCTTCGGCCGGCGCGGCAAGCTGCTTGCGGAAGATGAACAGGTTCACGTCGCCTTTTTTGCCCCAGAATTCTTCGGCGCGGATCTCGGCGTTCTCATCGACGGTCTGGTTCATTCGTAAAAATTCTCCCGGTTGGGTGTGGTTTATGCGGTGGCGTCGCGATCCCGCGCCTTTCGGCGTCGCGCTTCCATAAGGTAGGGGAAGATAATCGACAGCAGGAGCATCGCCCAGAGAATGTTGCCGATGGTCGACGAGAAGACGACCATGACGTCGCCCTGGGCGATGCGCAAAGCGCGCAGGAAATACTGCTCCAGCAGCGGCCCCAGGATGACGCCGATCAGGATGGCGGCGACATGATAGCCGGTCTTGCGCGCGATATAGCCGATCACGCCGAACCCGAGCGCCAGGTACATGTCGAAGGTGTATTCGCGCGGCACGAAAGCCCCGACCAGCGTGAAGGCGATGATGATCGGCGCCATGTAGACGGTCGAGACCACCGTGATATTCGACATGTAGCGCGCCAGCGGCAGCACGGTCAGCATCATCAGCGCATAGGTGACCGCCATCGCGGTGAAGGGGCCATAGGCCAGTTCCGGCGAGTTCATGAACAGGTCCGGCCCCACGGTGACCCCGTGATACTGCAGCACCACCGCCATGATGGCGGCGGTCGCCCCGCCCGGCACGCCGATCACCAGCAGCGGGATCAGCGTGCCGGAGGTAACGCCGTTATTGGCCGCTTCCGGCGCGATAAGGCCCTCGATATGGCCCGTGCCGTACAGTTCCGGTGTTTTGGAAAACGTCCGCGACTGCTGGTAGGCGACGAAGGAGGCGATGGCCGCCCCGGCGCCGGGCACGACGCCGATGACCAGCCCGATCATGCTGGTCCAGACCACATGCCACCAGCGTTTGAGGGTTTCCCGCAACCCGTCGATGGTGCCGCCCCAGCCGCCCTTCTGCATCAGTTCCCGGCCGCGCTGGGTCAGGATGGATTCACCCTCGATGACGGCGAAGGCCTCCGACACGGCGAACAGGCCGACCAGCGCGGGGATCAGGGGCACGCCGTCATAGAGTTCCAGGAATCCGAAGGTGCCGCGCGGCGCCTCATAGACGACATCCGCGCCGACATAGCCGATCATCAGTCCGAAGAACCCCGCGATCAGCCCCTTCAGCGTGTCGCGCGCCGCGATGGTCGCGATCAGCGAAATGCCGAAGATCATGATCACGATCATCTCGACGCTGTGCAGGTAATAGGCAACCTGCGACAGCCAGGGCATCGCCAGCAGCGCGACGATGGTGGTCAGCAGCCCGCCCAGCACGGAGGAAACGAAGGAAATCGCCAGCGCCTGTTGCGCCTTGCCCTGCCGGGCCATCGGGTAGCCGTCCAGCGGCGTCGCGGCCGCCCCGGCGGTGCCGGGAATGTTCACCAGGATGGCGGGAATGCCGGCCCCCATGCGGGACGACGCATACAGCGCGATCATGAAGGTCAGCCCCGTTTCGGGATCCATCGCCAGGGTCAGCGGCAGCAGGATGATGATCGTGTTGGCGGCGCTGAACCCGGGAATGGCGCCGACGACCAGGCCAAGGAAGATCGACGGCAGGATCACCCACCAGAAGGTGAAGGTCCGCGCAAACTGTTCGATGAAGATATCGAGGGAAAACTCCATGTCAGAGCACCGACGCCATCAGGTTCTCGAACGGACCGGCCGGGAAGCGGGTGTCGAAGGCGTAGATGAACAGCAGCCAGCCGCCGAAGGACAGCACGGCGGAAACCGCGACGATGAAGCGTTTCCTGCGGCCCCCGTTTAGCAGCATCATCGCCAGCGACAGGAACAGGAAGGTGGTCAGGGTAAAGCCCAGCCACTGCACCAGGAAGATGAAGCCGAGCGTCAGCGCCAGCAGTCCCAGCCGGATCGGGATATAGGAAACCGGTTCGATCAGCCCGCCGATGCCCAGCGTCGCCTCGCCGCGCCGGACCTGAAGGAATGTGCGGATAAACAGCAGGCAGCACAGGAGGATCAGGACCGATCCGACGAACAGCGCGCTGACCTGTGCGGAAAACGGGACCTCGGTGATGGTGGTGAAATAATAGATCGAAAACAGGATCGCGGCGGCGGGAAGAAGCAGTTCGCCACCGATCGGTTTCGCCTTCGGCGTCGGTTCGAATTTATCGGCCATGACATGCTGCGCCGGAGGGGCGCACTCCGCTAGGGGGGACCAGATACGAAGGGATACGGACCGCAGGCGGCATGAATAGGATCAGGCCGCCTGCGCAATCGTCCGCTGGTTAATCGTCGCCGTGGTCAGCTTTTGCCGGTCAGCAGCGATTTGTACTCGGTGCCGATCCGCGTGATGTTCTCGACATATTCGGCGCAGGCCTTGCGGTCGCCATAGCCGATCAGCTCCCACGGCGCCTTGGTCTTGATGACGGCCTCCTTGTATTCCGGATCGGGAAAGACCTTTTCCAGCGACGAGACGAGCATGTCGTACCGGTCGGGATACTTGTCCGCCGCTTCCTTCTTGATGCCGAAGGCGCGGGCGCCCGCCACCAGCGGCGGCAGGTCCATGCCGAAATGGTCGTTGACGATAACCGCGTCGGGCATCAGGTCCGGCATGGTGTTCTTCGGTTCGAACAGGGCGATGACTTTCAGGTTCGTCTGCGCGATGACGCTGGAGGCCGGCAGGCAGCCGAAATCGACCTCGCCCGTGGTCACGCCCGCGCGGGTGTTGCGCCCGCCGGACAGGGGGACGAGGTTGAAGCTGGCGCCCGTCTTGGCGCCGAGCGCCAGCGTGCCCAGCGATGCCGGATGCGCCAGCCGGCTGGTGGCGCAGCTCAGCGTGCGCTTTTTGCCTTCCGCGACGACATCGTCGACGGTCTGCATCTTGCTCTTGTCGCTGACGAACATGACCGCGGGATCGGCATCGACCTGCGCGAAATAGAAATAGGCATCGAGCGGGAAGGTCGGTTCCTTCACCACCCAGTTCAGCACTTCCGGTCCCATATTGCCGAAGATCAGGTCATGGCAGTCTGCCGCGGCCTTGCCCATATAGGTTTCGTAGCCGACCCGGCCCGCCGCGCCCGGATAAAAGGTCGGTTCGAAATTCGTGTTCAGATATTTTTTCCATACGCCGGTAAAGGCGCGCAGGTTGCGGTCCGCGCCGCCGCCTTCGCGGGTCGGGACATAGACGTTGATATTGCGTTCCGGGAACCCGGCGGCAAAGGCCGCGCGGAACGGTAATGTCGACAGGGCGCCAAATCCGGCCGCCGCGCCGGCGCCCTTCAGAAGTCCGCGCCGCGAAAAACTGCTATCGGATTTACTCATGTTTCTTCCTCCCGTTTATTGAAACAACTGCCGTGTTTACGGTCTTTGATCCCGGCGCCCCGCATGCGGCAGGCTTTTTTTTATGACTCAATTCTTGTCGATTGCGCCGGACCGGTCAAGCACCCCGCCGGTCGGGAAAATAAAGGAAAAACGGTACCTTGCCGTTTTGCCGGATCGCCTGATACGGGTGGCTGGCCGCGGCGGGGCACGGCTGTTACGATTGCCTCTCCGATAAAAAAGAAAGGGCGCCGATGCCGGTATTCCGACTGGACCCCGAAGCCGACATGCACTACCGGGACGACGATTTCACCGACCCCTGGCGTCCCTCGGAAACGATCCTGATGCTGCACGGCAACGCGGAAAGCGGCGCGGTTTGGTTCGGCTGGGTGCCGCATCTGGCGCGCCATTTCCGGATCGTCCGGCCCGACATGCGGGGGTTTGGCCAGTCCACGCCGATGCCGGAATCGTTTCCCTGGACGCTCGACGGGATCGTGGACGATTACGTCCGCCTGATGGATTCGCTCGGTATTGAACGCTTCCACCTGGTCGGGGCAAAGCTCGGCGGCACGGTGGCCCGCCACTTCGCGGCCCGCCGCCCGGACATGGTGCGGACGCTGACCCTGGTCGGCACGCCGCGCCCGGACCGGGCCGAGGCGGCGGCGAATGTGCCGGGCTGGGTTGCCGAGTTCAGGAAACCGGGCGGGGTGGCGTCCTGGGCGGAGCGCACGATGCGCAGCCGCCTCGGCAGTGATTTTCCCGATGACGGCGTGACCTGGTGGACGGCGCTGATGGGGCGGACGGCGGCGTCGACGCAGCTCGGCTTCATGCAGAATATCCCCATGTCCGACATTTCCGCCGCCATGCCGAAGATAACCTGCCCGACCCTGGTCATGACGACGGAAGGCAGCGCGCTGGGCAGCGTCGAGGCGACGCGGAAATGGCAGCAGACCATCGCGCGGTCCCGGCTGCTGGTCCTGCCGGGCGATTCCTACCACGTCGCGGCCAGCGATTCGGACCGCTGCGCCAAGGAAACCCTGGCCTTCATCACCGAAGGCCACAAGGCGCTGTAAGATCAGTTCCCGCGCGCGAACACCGCGAACAGTTCGCCGATATCCGTCATGTCGTCGAGCCGGGCAACGAGATCGATCACCGCGGCGGCGTCCTCCCGGCTGCGATAGCCGCCGAACAGCCCGATGAACTTGTCCGTGACCTCGCTGTCGCTCATCGGGGCCATGGCGTGGCCCTTGGGATAGCGCAGGGCATGGCGGATTTCGCTGCCATCCGTCAGGCGCACGGCGATATCGCTGGGCGACGATTCCGGATAAATCGCGGTCAGGGCGCTGTCTTCCTCCACCGATGTCGCTGCCATCAGCGCCTTCATCCGCGGGTCATGCAGCCGCGCCGGGCTGAACGAGGCATCGCCGATTTCGCCGTCCAGCAGCGCCAGCCCGACCACATAGGGCAGGCTGTGATCCGCCGTTTCATGGGTTTCGGGTGCCCAGCGGCTCGGGTCGCTGCCCATCACGCGTTTCGCCGTGTTGTAGGTGCTGATTTTGATTGCGGCGATCCGGTCGGCCGGCGCCCGGTCGCGCAGTTCCAGTGCCGTCCACACGGCGGTCTGCCCGTGATAGCAGATCGGGAAGCATTTCAGATGGGTGCGGGTGATCCGGTCGGGCGCAACGCCGGGTTCCAGCGGCCAGTCGAACCTGCCGACCGCATCCCATAGCCCGTCCCTGCCCTCGATGGGCTCGAAGGGGCCGGTCACGCCGGACTGCGCCAGCAGGGCGGCGAAGACGCCGTTGCGCGCGCCATTGGCGGCGGCGCAGCCCTTCCAGGCGGAGAGCTCGCCCTGCCTTGTCTGATACATCGCCATGTTCGGCGTGATGGCCAGCGCCACCGCATGGCCCATCTGTTCCCGGTCCAGCCCGATCAGCCAGCCGGCGGCCAGGGCGGAGGCGACGACGCCGTAGACCGGCTGGTCCCAGCCGTCGGAGTTGATGTCGATCCCGTCGCAGAAGCTGCAATACACCTCGTAGCCCAGCGCAATGGCCGCGATCAGCGACCTGCCGTCGCGCCGGCCGATCTCGCTGGCGACCAGCACGGCGGCGATGATGTCGCTGGGATGGCCGCCGCTTTTCAGCCGGTACATGTCGCTGAGGTCCATGAAGCGCAGCATCACGCCATTGGCGAAGGCGGCCATTTCCGGCGCGGTCCGCTGGCCGGAGCCGAGAATCGTCGCCGGCGTATCCATCGTGTAGCGCCCAGCCAGCGCCCGCACCGACTGCGACAGCGGGTGGTCATAGGCGCCGGCGACGCATCCCAGCGTATCCAGCAGCCGCTGCCTGCAGGCCGCGACGGTCGCCGCCGGCAGGTTTTCGTATGCGATGCCCATCGCGTAATCGACGAGCCGTTCCGTTGTTGCGTCCATGACACCCTCTCGCCGGTCCGATACAGTCAGTCCAGCACACGCTATCAGGGAAGGGATGAAACATGAAGGTCGGGGTCAATCTGATCAATTTCGGGCCGTCGGCGAGCGCGTCGAGCCTGCGCCGCTGGGCGGAAATAACGGAGGCGCTCGGGTATCACCTGCTCATGACCTCCGACCATGTCACGGTGACCGCGGATGTGCATGCCCGGTATCCCGCGCCGTTCCACGAACCGCTGACGACGATGGGCTGGCTGGCGGGGATCACAAAGAAGGTCCTGATCGGCACGACGGTCATCATCCTGCCCTACCGCAGCCCGCTGGAAACCGCCGGGGCTTTTGCGAATGTGGACCAGTTGAGCGGCGGCCGCTGCATCCTGGGCATCGGCGTCGGCTGGGCGAAGCAGGAATTCGCGGCGCTGAACGTGCCGTTCAACCGGCGTGGCGCGATGACCAATGAATATCTCGCCGCGATCCGCGAATTATGGACAAACGAGGTTGCGAGTTTCGAGGGCGAATTTGTCCGGTTTCAGGATGTGCGGTCGTCGCCAAGGCCGGTCCAGGACCCGCACCCGCCGATCTGGGTCGGCGGGGCCAGCGACGCGGCGATGCGCCGCGCGGTCCGTTACGGCAATGGCTGGCATCCGATCCGCATAAAGCTTTCCTGGCTGCGCGATACCGGCATTCCGCGCCTCACCGAAATCGCCGCCGCCGAAGGCATGCCGGTACCGGCCCTGTGCCCGCGCATCCGGCTGCGTCTGACCGACGCGCCGCAGCCCGAAGCCGACCGCATCGCCGGCGAGGGCACAGTCGAACAGGTGCTCGCCGACATGCGGGCGCTGGAGGCGCTGGGCTGCACCCATGTGCTGCTGGACACCTATTACGACGATATCGAGGCGACGCGGGATGTCGAGGCATCCTGGCGCATGCTCGCCGTCATGGCCGAACAGGTGCTCGACCTGGCGGGAGAAACGGTGCGGTGATTGCCATGAAAGATTGCAGTATTCCGTGAAACCGGAGGCGCATCTATGGCTTGGCTGGATCGGGTTCGAACTCTATCCTGACCCGATAGCCCAGCACACGGGCATATTCCTCAATGGTTGTCAGGCGCGGCGAACTGTCAGTATTGACACTCTCCAGCCTCGAAATATTGCTTTTCTTGGTACCGAGAAGGGTCGCCATCTCTTCCTGGGTAAAACCTCTCGCCTTGCGCATGGCGATCATGTCGCGCTTCATCGCATAGGCGGGAGCCACCTCGTCATAGGCGGCCTTCACGTCCGGACGCCGCAGCGCTTCGTCGCGGAATGACTTGAATGTCGGTCGGTCAGTCATTGTTGCGTACCTCCTGCATGCGTTTGCGCGCCACTGCCATGTGCTTTTTTGGAATCTGCTGCGTTTTCTTGATGAACGTATGCAGAATCACAATTTCCTGACCCTTCAGGGTGCAGAAAAGCGATCGGGAAATTCCCTCCCGGCCCTTCGCACGAATTTCAAACAATCCCTTGCCCAGTGGCGCTGTATGCGGACGACCGAGCGAGGGACCGAACGTTTCGATCATTTCCAGGATATGCAGTAGGTTCGCCAATATCCCCGTCGGCAATCCCAGGGCCTCGTCTTTTACGACCTCGCTGTAAAAACTGATTGTCCACGGCATGGAAAATATTATCAAATAAGATAACTTTTGTCGATAGCCATTTCATTTTCTCTCAATCGTCAGCCCCGCCCTGGCGGCGACATGTTTCATGATCGCGGTGGAGCGTTCGTTGTCGCCGCCATGGGCGATGGCGTTGTCATAGGCCGCCTTCGCCGCCACGCCCATATCGGTCGGCGCGCCCAGGCGCTGCGCTTCCTCGACCGCGAGCGTGATGTCCTTCTGGCTGATCTTCATGTTGGCGCCGCCAAGGAACCGGCCCGTCCGCACCGCCTCCGCCAGCGGGCCCTCGGTCTGGCTGTTGCGGCCGGTGCTGACATTCAGGATGTCCAGCATGACCGAAGGGTCGAGCCCGAACCTGATCCCCATGGTCAGGGCCTCGCAGGTGCCGACCGCCTGGACATTGTTCACGTAGTTGTTGGCCAGTTTCATCATCTGGCCGCCGCCGGGAATATCGCCCAGGTAGAAGACGTTCTCGCCCATCGCCTCGAAGGCCGGCCTGCAGGCGTCGAACGCATCGCGCGGGCCGGACGCGATGACCGTCAGCGTGCCGTCCACCGCCTTGCTGATATGGCCGCTGACCGGCGCGTCCAGGGTCGCGATGCCGGTGCCGTCGAAGATACGGCGCAGTTCCTGCGCCGGGGTCGGGCCGGTGGTCGACATGTCCACATAGATCCTGATCGCCGATCCCGTTGCCGCTTCGGCGGCGACGCTGCGCATCGCGCCCAGCGTGTTCAGGCAGACCATGACGATCTCCGCCCGGTTCGCCACATCGGCGGCGCTGGCGCCGCGCCGCGCCCCATCCGCGACCAGCGCGTCCAGCCGGTCAGCCTGCGTGTCGTAGACGACGACGTCGAATCCCGCCTTCATCATGTTGCGCACCATGGGGCCGCCCATGTCGCCGACGCCGATATAGCCGATTATTGCTGCCATACGCCCCTCCCTGGAGATTCAGGCCGGAGTGTTCGGTTTTTTTGCCGGTACAGCAAGGGGCGGGTTGATTCATGGTGTGTCCGATGCAGGGCCCCGAACTCAGGTTAACGCTGTTTACGTGTTTCCGTTGGCGTGATTCT
>JBBDQU010000028.1 GCA_040905865.1 Alphaproteobacteria bacterium | reverse complement strand
CCGGCGGCAAGGAAAAATATTCCCTCTTGCAACTTAACGCCTAATGGGTGTCACCAAATTTTCCAGGACCGTCGGAAAGCGGCGCACGTGAACAGGAAAAATTCACGATGCCATTGTATCCCGGGGTTGTCCCTGCGTCTGCGGGGATGTGGAACGGGTCGAGCAGGCCATCCGTGCAAATACGGGCAAATACGGTAACGCTGCACTATTTTTCAGGCGAAAAGATGAAAGGCGGGCTGTTGCCGCCATTCGGATTCCTGATCGGAAGGCTCGTGCGGGATGTGGCCCGGCCGTTTCCGCGATGGCCGGGCTTCATTGACTTTTTGCATTAAATAGTATAATATTCCTGTTTTCTCCCTTTCACGGAGGTCAGGGATATGAACAGACCGAACGGGCGGCATGAATTGTTCTGCCGGGAATATGTCCGGCGGCCGGTGGGTAGTGCCGCCGCCATTGCGGCGGGGTACGGCGAGGATAATGCGGCGGGGCAGGCCTGCCGGCTGCTGGCGCGGCCGGATATCCAGGCGCGGATCGCGGCGCTGCGCGAGGAAGTCGCCGCCCGGCAGGTGGCGGATTCCAATGCGGTGCTGGCGCGGCTGCAATCGATCTACGAACTGGCGCTGGAGCAGAACCAGCTGAATACCGCGCTGCGCGCCGTGGCGATGCAGCTGAAGGTATCCGAGGCGATCCCCGCGTGGCGGAAGGCGGCCCGCCCGGCACCCGCCGCTGCAACACCGGATTTCGATGCGATGCTGGCGGCGCTGGAGGCGAGCCTGCCGCCGGAGGTCACGGCGCAAGGCGAAGCTCCGGCCATGCCCGACGCGCCATCCCCGGCCTTGCCCGACGCGCCATCCCCGGCCTTGCCCGACGAACCTTTCCCGTCCCGCCCGCCCGGGCCGGATGCCGCCCGCGCGCGGGAGATTCCGCCGGTTCCGCTCCCCGGCATGCCGATAAATGCCAATAAAAGCCAACCATCGGATACTTTTTTTGCGGCGCGGGCCGCTCAATCCGCGCCGCCCGGCGCTGCGGTATAATGCCGGTTGACAGGGAAGCTGCGGATGGATGATCAATCGCGCCGACAACCAGAGCAACCCATCCGATAACGAGACGGTACGATACCGCCGGTCCTGCCGGCTCCGTATTCATGCGCCGCAAAAGGTCCGCCGACAATGACCACAGCACCGGACGATCCGGGCGCGCCCCGCGCCGATGGGTCCGATATTCCCTACCGGGCCATATTCTGGCTGTCGACCGCGAGTTTCGCGGCGGCGGCGAATTTCCGGGTGGTGGATACGATGCTGCCGGCGATCGGCGACGGGTTCGGCGTGTCGGCGGCGCAGGCCTCGGTCGTCGTGGCGGCCTATGCGGTCACCTTCGGCGTGCTTCAGCTGCTCTACGGGCAGCTTGGCGACCGTTACGGGCGGCTCTGGGTCGTCACCATCGCCGCCGGCCTGGCGGGGTTCGCGGGCATCGCCTGCGCGTTCTCCACCTCGTTGACCATGCTGACGGTGCTGCGCGCGGTTTCCGGCGGGATGGCGGCGGGGATCGTGCCGTCCGCGCTGGCCTTCATCGGCGACACGGTGCATTTCGACCGGCGGCAGGCGATGCTGGCCCGCTTCGCGCTGGGCACCACGCTGGGGCAGGTCTTCGGCCAGTCGGTCGGCGGGGTGCTGACCGCGCATCTGGGCTGGCGCTATACCTTCGGCTGCCTGGCGGGGCTGTTCGCGGTGGCCGCCTTCGCGCTTTACTTCGAAGCCCGCAAGCGCAAGCGGGTGCGCCCGACCGGGCGGCTGCAACTGATCGCGGGCACGGTATCGACCCTGTCGCTGCTGAAGCGGCGCAATATCCGCATGGTGCTGGCGCTGCTGTTCTTCGAGGCGGCCTTCGGCATGGGGACCTTCACCTTCGTCGCCACCCATCTGCGGGAAAGTTTCGGCCTCGGCTACGACCATATCGGCTTGCTGATCACGCTGAACGCGCTGGGGGCGCTGTTCTATTTCACCTGCGCGCCCTACCTGCTGCGCAAGGTCGGGCAGATCGGCATCGTGCTCACGGGCGGCGCGCTGCTCGGCCTGTCCTATGCGGGGGTGGTGTTTTCCGGCTCCTGGTATCCGTTCATCGCCATCATCTTCGCCAACGGGATGGGGCTCTACATGCTGCACAACACGATGCAGACCTATGCGACCCAGATGGCGCCGGACAGGCGCGGCCCCGGCATGTCGCTGTTCGCCGCGACGCTGTTCCTGTCGCAGACGGTGGGTGTGCTGCTGACCGGCTTCCTCTACGCCCATTTCGGCCCGGTGCCGGCCTTCACGCTGGCCGCCGTGATCCTGCCGGTGCTGGGCATCGTGATGCGGATGCGGATAAAGGGGAATGCGCTGCGGGCGGCGGAATAGGGGCCTGTTTCAGGCGCTCAATTGCCGGGCAACGGCGCCGGGGCCTTTGGGCAGGGCGCTTATGCCGCCGGTCAGGCCGGCGGCAATGGCCGCGATGACGCCCAGCGCAAGCGGCAGCAGAAACGAAACGACCCCCGGTGCCCATGCGATGTGCAGGGCCTCGGCGACCAGCCAGTAGCCGCCGACCTGCCCCGCCATGCCGCCCAGCACCGCCGCGCCCGCGCCAATGGCGGCGGCTTCCGCCAGCCGCGCCAGCGCCACTTCCCGGCGCGATGCGCCGATCAGGACGAAGGCGAGCGCTTCCCGCCTGCGGGCATCCACGTCCGCGGCGAAAACCGCCGTGACCGAGAGCGCGCCCGAGACCAGCAGCGTTACCGCGACGGCAAGCGAGGCGAGCACCGCGCCCGCGATGACGTCGGTAACCTGGGCGACGATGCGCCGGATGTCGATGGCGGTGATATTGGGCGCCGTCGTTGCAAGTTCGCGGATCAGGTTGTCGACGGCTGTCCCGTCGCGGCCTTCAAGGCTCATGACCCATGAATGGGGCGCGTCCCGGAAGGGCTGCGGCGAAGCGACCATCAGGAATTCGGGGCGGAAGGTCCGGTGGTATTCCTTGCGGATATTGGCGACTTCCGAGGTGAAGGTCCGGCCCAGCACGCTGTAGGTGATCCGGTCGCCCGGTTTCAGGTCGAAGGCTTCCTGGACGTCCTCCTCGGCGGAAATGAGCGGCGGACCGTCATACGCCGCATCCCACCATTCGCCGGCCAGAAGCTCCGCCCCCGTCGGCTCGGCGGCCCAGGCGAAGCTGCGGTCGCCTTCGATGACCCAGGACTTGCCCGGCCGCTTCAGGGCATCCGCCGCGGGGATATCGTTCACCGACAGGATTATCGCGCGCATGAAGGGCGAGGATTGCAGGTCCGACAGGGCCGGATCGCCTTCGATCCGGGCGGCGATCCGATCCACCTGCGATGGCTGCACGTCCATCAGGATGATATCGGGAATCCGGTCAGGCAGTTCCGACTTCAGCGACTGCTCCAGGGAACTCTGCGCCGCGATGATGGCGGTGACGCCCGCGATGCCGATTCCGATGGCCACGGCCTTGGTCGCGACGGCGCCCGGCATGCTCAGCCCCTGCCGCGCGACCAGGGCGATGAATCCCGGGGCCCGGCCACGGGCCGCGATACGGGCGAGGGCCCAGCCGCAAAGCCCGAGTATTCCGGCGGCGGCGCCGAGGCCGAAACCCGCGGTGGCGGCGAGCGCCGGGAAGGGCAGGGTGAAGATGGCGAAAACGATTGCTGTCCCCATGACGGCGGCGCCGATCAGCAGATGATGCGGGGCGGGGCTGAGCGGCGCATCGCCGCTGCGCATGGCCGCCCCCGGCGACAGTCGCGCCGCGCCCGACAGCGTTGCGATGCTGGCGCCCGCGATGCCGACGGCCAGAATCGCCGTGACCTGCAAGGCGGGCATCACAAGCGCCGCGGGGGACCACAGCAGTTGCAGGCGGGTCGCCACCGTATCCATCATTATCGCCGCAACGATACCGGCCAGCCCCAGGCCGGCGGCGATGGCCAGACAGGCCGCGACCGCGATGATGACGGCATGCAGGACGACGACGACAACCGGGGTCGCGCCGGACAGCCGGTACAGGGCGATGGTCCGGGCGCGGCGCGCGACCCACACGCTCGCGGCGGCCCAGGCGCCGGCCAGTCCGACGGCCAGGGCGACCACGCCGGCGACGCCGAGGAACGTCGTCGTGCGGTCGACGGTGCGGCGGACCTGGTCGCCCGCGTCCTGCGGCGTCTCGATTTCCCAGCCGCCTTGCGGGTTCAGGTCGCGTATCGCCGCCAAGGCCCCCGAAACGCCGGTTCCGTCGTCAAGCCGGATGCGATACCGGTACTCGACCAGGGAGCCGAAGCGCAGCAGGCCGGTATCCTCCAGCCGCGGCAGCCCGATCAGTATCCGGGGACCCACCATGAACCGGCCGGCGGACAGCCGGTCCGGTTCGGTCAGCAGCGTGCCGTCTATGCGGAATTCCGTATCGCCGATGCGGATGATGTCGCCGGTCCCGGCGCTGAAGCGGGCAAGGAACGCGGGCTCGACCAGGGCGCCGGGCAGGCCGTTCCGGTCGGCAAAAAGCGTCTCCGGTAACACCCCGTCGGCAAGGCGCAGCGTACCATACAGGGGATAGGCATCGTCGACCGCTTTCAGTTCGACGGGCGCCCGCACCTCGCCCACGGTCGCGGAGGTCCGCAGTTCCACGGTGCGCGATACCTGCCCGAGATCCTGCACGCTGCGAAGACTGCCCTCGCCGAGCGGCGCGTTGACCGTCGTGATCGCGATGTCGCCGCCCAGAATCGCCGCGCCGCTGCCCGACAGGGCGCGCGACAGCCCGGCGCCCAGCATCCAGACGGAACCCAGTACGAACATCGCCATGACGACGCAGGCCATGAACAGGCGGAGGCCGACAATGCCTGACGCCAGTTCGGCCGCCAGCAATTCCCTGAGTACATGGAAACTGATGCTGCTGCGATTGCTCATGTCGGTCATGTCATCCGGCAATCCGGCCGGCGTCGATTGCGACCGTCCGGTCACAGCGCGCCGCCAGGTCCCGGTCATGGGTGACCAGAACCATTGCGGCGCCGCTGTCCCGCGTCAGCGAGAACATCGCCTCCGCGATGATATCGCCCGTTTTCTGATCCAGGTTGCCCGTGGGTTCGTCCGCCAGCACGAGCTTCGGTTCGGCGACAAAGGCGCGGGCGATTGCCACCCGCTGCTGTTCGCCCCCTGACAGGGCGGCCGGGCGGTGCGTCAGGCGATGGCTCAAGCCCATGCGGTCGAGCATCCTGCCGGCCCGTTCCTCCGCATCCCGGATTCCGGCCAGCACCAGCGGCAGCGAGACATTTTGCAAGGCCGTCATGGCCGGGACGAGGTGATACGACTGGAACACGACGCCGATATCGCGCCGGCGCAGATGCGTGCGGTCCCGCTCGCTTGCGTCGTTCATGTCCAGGCCGAGGATTTCGGTATTGCCGCCCGTCGGCGATTCCAGCCCCGCCATGACGGCGATCAACGAGGATTTGCCCGAACCCGAAGGGCCGGTAACCGCGACGGTTTCGCCGGCGGCGACGGTCAGGTCGATGCCTTTCAGGATCGCGATATCGCCCGCCGGCGTAGGGTAGCTGAGGCGCGTGCCGCGCAGCACGGCTACATTGTCGATTTCCGGGATTGTCCGCTCCGCTCGCCGATTCTGGTCCTGTAATCCCAGGATAGGGATCAATTACGGAAATAGAAACGTGGCGGCTGATTTTCACTTCACATTCCGGTGAGAATGGACCCGGGCCGCCCGTCGATACGCTTGCCTATGCCGGTCGCAACAGGTCGCGGAACACGCGCGCGTCATCCAGCGTCTCCAGGCCCATGACCGTGTCGCGGATCGTATCCGCGCGCCGCGCATCCACCGCGCGGGTGGCGTTGTCGGTGAACTTGGCGGTCACGGTTTCCTCGCCGAGCGGGCGTTCCGGCGCGCCGCGATGGATATCCTCGCGATGCTCCAGCCGGCGGCCATCCCTCGTGGTCACGATCACGGCGGCGGAATAGTATTTCGGGAAGGTGCTCCGCGGGTCGATTTCGTAATCGACCTTCTGCGCCAGCGCCTGTACCACGGGATCGCCCAGCGCGTCGTCGCCGTGGTCGGCGAGGGAAAAGCCGCGCCGCGCCAGCGCCGCCGCGACTGTGTAGTAGACGCTGAACTCGCCCGCATAGCCGTCATCCGGGTGCCGTTTCAGCGCCGCCGGTTCGCAGACCGTATTGACCGCCGCTTCCGGCAGCAGGACGGTCACGCGGGCGATGTCGCCGGGGGTCAGGTCGTGCCGCCGCGCCAGCGCGGCCGCCGCGTCGATCGGCGCGATGTTGAAATAACAGGCCGGCAGCGGCTTGAAGGATACGTCGTCGAGATGCCAGCGCGTGCCCAGCCCCTCGGTCGCGAGCGCGAGGTCGACCGCCTCCGCGCCGTCGCGGACATACTGGGCGTAGAGGCCGAAACGCCCCTCATAGGGCAGCGCGGGGCCGCGAAACCCGCCCTTCGCCAGCAGCGCCGCCGTGGCGCCGCCGACCCCGCCCCAGCCGGGATGCATGCGCTTGGTCCAGGCCATGGCGTCGATGAATTCGCGCGTGCCGCCGGCGGTGCTGAGCGCGAGGCCTTGGGCCAGGGTGAGTTCGGTTTCGGTCAGGCCCAGCAGCTTTCCCGCCACCAGGGACGTGGCGAAGGGGCTGACGATCCCGCCCGCGTCGAAACCGTTGCGGGGAAAGCCGCCCTTCGATGCGCCGCCGATTCGGATCGCGCATTCCAGCCCCGCGATATAGGCGGTCAGCAACTCCGCGCCGCTCAACCCCTTCTCGACGGCGAGGGTCAGCGCCGGCGGGACGCAGAAGGAACTGGGATGGACCCGGCCATGGATCGAGGTGTCGTCGAAATCAAGCCCGTGGATCAGGATGCCGTTGACCAGGATGGCGTCCCGCACCGCCAGGCGATGCGGCAGGCCGATGACCAGCGCGTCGCCCTCGCTGAGCAGTTGCAGCCCGTCGGCGGCGCGGCGCCCGAAGGCCTGCGTCGAACTGGCCAGCGCGATGCCGATGGCGTCGAGCAGTTGCAGCCGCGCGTGATGCCGGCTGTCGCCGGGAATGTCATCCAGCGACAGCCCGGCGACAAATCGCGCGAGCCGGCTGGCGATGCTGCCGACACTGGTCATGACCGTTTCCTCCCCTTACTCGATATCCATTTCGTTCTTTTCGCTGACCCAGATTTCCTGCATCGCGTCGTCGAAGAATTCGGCGGTTGCCGGATGCGCCAGCACGGCGTCCGCATAGGCCTGGCTCACATCGTCCAGTTTGACCCCGTAGGTCCGCAAGCGCGAGGCCACGGGGGCGTAGAAGGCTTCCGCCGCGGTGAAGGCGTCGCCGAACAGGTAGGGGCCGCCGTCGCCCCATCGTTCCTTCGCCCAGCGCCACAGCAGGGCGATCCGCGCGATATCGGCTTTCGCCTCCGCGTCCGGGGTAAAGGTCCTGTATTGCCGGCGCATGTTCATCGGCATGGTCGACCGCAGCGGCCGGTAGCCGGAATGCATTTCCGCGCAGAGGCTGCGCGCCGCCGCCCGCGCCGCCGGGTCTTTCGGCCAGATTCCGGCGTCCGGGTGGCGTTCATGCAGGAATTCCGCGATGGACAGGCTGTCCCAGACGGTCAGGGTTTCGCCGCCCTCGCGGGACAGCAGCGTCGGCACCGTCAGCGCCGGTGGCGTTTCTTCGCGGAACCGGGCGAAGTCAGCCGAGTGCAGTTCGATGACCTTCTGGTCGAAGGGAATGCCGAAAGGCCGCATCAGCAGCCAGCCGCGCAGCGACCAGCTGGAATAGACCTTGTTGCCGAGGATGAGGGTGTAGGCCATGGCGCGCCTGTCCGGTGTGGTTTGCGGGAGTGCCGGTCATACCATTCCCGGCGAAACCGAGTCATACGAAAACATGACGCTTGATCTTCCCGGTTGACGGGCATGTCCCGGCGCGGTAATCGTTTACCTGTTCGTGGTGATTTGTCCGACCGGATTGCGGCCACGTAAAAACAACGGCTAAAAGGTTGACTTGAATCGATTCAAGCTCCGGCCGTGCACGCCCGGGGCTATTTTTGTGCCCCGGTCATTCTTTGACGATAAGGGAGTGGCACGAGATGACCCAGAGAGAAAGCAACAACGAGCGCTGGCGCCCCGCAACCCGGATGGTGCGTGGCGGGCTGCAGCGCAGCCGGTTCGAGGAAACCAGCGAAGCGCTGTTCATGACGTCGGGCTATGTCTACCGCACGGCGGAAGACGCGGAGGCGGCGTTCAAGGGCGATGTGAAGCGCTTCATCTATTCGCGCTACGCCAATCCCACCACCGCCATGCTGGAGGAACGGCTCTGCCTGCTGGAAGGGGCGGAAGCCTGCCGCACGACCGCCAGCGGCATGGCCGCCGTCTTCGCCTCGATGGCGTGCTTCGTGAAGGCCGGCGACTATGTCGTGGCGTCGCGGGCGCTGTTCGGCTCCTGCCTGTATATCATCACCGATATCCTGCCGCGCCTGGGCGTGGAAACGAAGGTCGTGGACGGCTGCAACCTGGATGAATGGAAAGCGGCGCTGGACCGCCCGACAGCCTGCGTCTTCCTGGAGACGCCGACCAACCCGCTACTGGAAATCATCGACCTGCCGGCGGTGGCGAAGCTGGCCCACGCGCAGGGCGCGACCGTCATTGTCGACAACGTGTTTTCCACGCCGATGCTGCAGCGGCCGCTCGAACTGGGCGCCGATATCGTGGTCTATTCCGCCACCAAGCATATCGACGGGCAGGGTCGCGCGATGGGCGGCGCTATCCTGTGCCGGCAGCAGTTCATCGACGATCACCTGAACCAGTTCATGCGCCATACCGGCCCGTCGATCAGCCCGTTCAACGCGTGGATTTTCCTCAAGGGGCTGGAGACGCTGGATATCCGCGTGCGGCAGGCCTGCGAGAACGCGTTGCAGGTCGCGGAATTCCTGTCGGACCAGCCGGGCCTGACGCGGGTGCTGTATCCGGGGCTGAAATCGCATCCGCAATACGAACTGGCGCAGAAGCAGATGAGCGGCGGCGGCACTATGGTCACCTTCGAACTGACGGGCGGCAAGACCGCCGCGTTCAAATGTCTCAACGCGCTGGAAATCATCGATATATCCAACAATCTCGGCGATACGAAAAGCCTCGTCACCCATCCGGCGACGACGACCCATCAGCGGCTGAGCGAGGAGGAACGCGCGGCCCTGGGTCTCAGTGGCGGCGTGGTGCGCCTGTCCGTCGGGCTGGAAGACCCGCTTGATATCTGCGACGATCTCGCCCGGGCATTGGCGGCGGCAAGGAGCTAGGGCATGAAATTCGGCTACAGCATTCCCAACAACCAGGGGGTCGAGGATCCCCGCGATCTCGTCGATCTCGCCGTCGCGGCGGAGAAGATGGGGTTTTCCAGCGTCTGGGTGGCGGAGCACCTGTTCCATTCCAGCTATGTCCTCGAACGGCTGGGCGACCGGCCGTATCACGATGCGCTGACGATTCTGACCGCCGCCGCGATGGCGACCACGAATGTGCGGCTGGGGACCTCGGTGCTGGTGCTGCCGTGGCATGAGCCGGCGCGGCTCGGCAAGATGGTGGCGACGCTGGACCAACTGTCGCGGGGCCGGGTCGTGCTCGGCGTCGGGGTCGCGACGACGGAGGACGAGTTCAAAAATCTCGGCGTCGATTTCAAGTCGCGCGGCCGGCGCACCAACGAGGTGCTGGGCGCCTTGCAGGCGCTGTGGACGCAGGACGTGCCGGAATTCTCCGGCGAGTTCTATAACTACAGCGGTCTGAAGTTTTCGCCCAAGCCGTTCCGGAAGCCCTATCCGCCGCTGCTGATCGGCGGCGGCAGCGTCGCCGCCTTCCGGCGTATCGTGCAGTATGGCGACGGCTGGCACACGTTGCGCCAGTCGCCGAACATGGTTGCCGAAGGCCGCCGGAAAATCGCGGCGATGATGGCGGAGGCCGGGCGCGACGCCGCGACGCTTAAATATTCGATCAGCATCCAGACGCGCTTCGATGCCCCCGTATCGGAAAAACCGGTGGCGGACCGCACCACCCTGCAGGGTTCGGCGGCGGACATGATCGATCTGATCCGCGCCTATGAGGATGCGGGGCTGGACGAAATGGTGCTCGGTTTCCGCGTGCCTGAAAAGGCCGCCGACCTGCGCGCCATGACCCGTTTCGTCGACGAGGTCGCGTCGAAATTCTGAGTGGGTCGCCTCAGGGCCGCTGCAGATAGGGCAGTGAGCGCAGGAAGGTCCGGCGTCCCCGCTTGAACCCCGCGACCGGCTGGGCGATGGCGGCGATCACGTCGGCTGGCGTGTCCACATTCCACAGCGCCAGGTCGGCGGGGTTGCCCGGCGCGATGCCGTAGTCGTCGCGGCGCATGATCCGGGCCGGGCGGTCGGTGATCATGGCGAATATTTCCGCCATATCCTCTTTCGTGCCGCGCTGGACGGTATTGGCGTACATGTTGGCGATACGCACCAGCGAGCAGTCGCCGAAGGGCGTGAACGGGTTCAGCACGTTGTTGGTGGAAATCGAACAGTTCGCGCCGAGACCCACCAGCGTATTGGCGTCGGCGACGCCGCGCAGCACGTTGTGGTCCATGTGGCGGCCGTTGTTGAACAGGTCGGTGGCGGGCAGCACCGCGACCGCGACGCCGGCTTCGCCCAGCCGCCTGCCCAGCCTGTGCAGCGGTTCCGGCGGCAGGGAGGCGTATTTCGAACCGTGGCCTATGGCGACCCTTCCGCCCCAGCCAATCCGGTCCGCATGGTCGCAGACCCTGTAGACGTCGATCTCGCTGGTGTCGTGGCCGCCGTCCAGATGGATATCGACATGCACGTCGTATTCCCGCGCCAGCGCGAAGATGCGGTCGATCTGCCCGGCCCGGTCGGGGTCGTAGCGCGGCGCGCCGCCGACCACGGGCGCGCCCCGGCGCAGCCCTTCGACGATATTGTCCTCCGCGCCCGGCGTGGCGGTCCAGCCCTCCTGCAGGAAGACGCAGAGCTCCAGGTCGATGGCCCAGCGGTAATCCTGCGCCAGTTGCGCGATGGCGTCGAACCCCTTCATGCCGACATTGGGGTCGACCTCGACATGGGTGCGCATATGGGTGACGCCGTTCAGCACGCATTGTTCCAGCGTGCGCCGCGCCCGGTCGTAGATATCCTCCACCGTGAAGGTATGCTTGATCGCCGCCGTGCGCTGCATGTGGTCGCGGATCTGCCGGTCCGATGGCGGCGGCGCGCGGTCGACGATCAGCGCCTTGTCGAGATGGAAATGCGATTCCACCAGGCCGGGCGATACCAGGCGCCCGCCCGCATCCATTTCGTCGCCTTCCGCCGCAAGGTCCGGTTCGACCGCGCGGATCAATCCGCCTTCGATACCGATATCGACATTCGGCCCGTCCCGCCCGGCGAGGCGGGCATTGCGGATGATCAGGTCCATGGACGGTCAGCCTTCTTCCTCGTCCCCGTCGCCCATGCCGGCGAAGGCGATGGCGATTTCGGTCGGTTGCGGTTCGATGGCCTTGAGTTCCGTCTTTTCGTCGTCCGCCCATTCGGCGATGAAGACGAGGCGCGCGGTCTGTTGCCCGTCCGGGTTTTCGTCGGTCGGATGGAAGACCAGCAGGCCCGCTTCGGCCAGGTAGAATGTGTGCTCGCCGAAGTTCTCGGACAGTTGCACGGCCGCGGGATGGTCTTCGGGAATCGGGTCCGCCTTGACCGCCATCTTGGCGATCACGATCTGCATTTCGGTCAGTTTCATCACGTCTCCTGCGGGGAGAGGTTCGGGTGGCGGCCGCGCTGCCCAATCTGACCGGCCGGCCCATCTGCAATGCGATGGCAGCGCTTTCGGTCCAGTGGTAACGGGTTCGGGAAAACCGCGCAACCGGCGCGGCGCTATTTCGCCGCGGCCATCGCGTTCACGCGCGGCGCGACGTCGCTCATGATCAGCCGCATGGCCTGTTTCGATTCTTCCGCCGGCATGCCGCCGATATTGGTCCAGAGCACGAATTCGGTGACGCCCAGCCGCTCGCGCAATTCGTTCAGCTTCTCGGCGCAGGTGGCCGGATCGCCGGCGATGCAGGCGCCGTGTTCATACAGCTTGTCGAAATTCAGGTAGCCGCCCGCCGCCGTCTTGCGGCTTTCCGCCATGGTCAGCTCGTATCCCCTGATCGTCTCCGCCTGGCCGGGCACGGCCTTCTGGTTGCCGGTCACCTTGGCGTAGAACCACTCGACCCTCTCTCGGAAAATGCGGTGCGCCTCCGTCGCCGATTCATGCACGAAGAAGGGCAGCAGCATCATGCGTTCCGTGCCCCTGGGGTCGTGCCCATGCTTTTCGCATTCCCGCTCGTATTCCCCGACCGATTCCGCCAGCCGGTCGATCCATTCCTCCCGGTAGGTGCGATAGGTGAAGGGCGAGGCGAGCTGCAGTCCGAAGCCGCGACGCGCCGCCGTTTTGAAACTTTCCGGCGAAATGCAGGCCTGATAGACCGGCGGGTGCGGCTGCTGCACCGGTCTGGGCAGGACCTGGGTCGGCTGGGGAATCTGCCAGAATGCGCCGTCATGGGTGATGGTGTCATGGGTCCAGGCCTTGAGGATGACGTCGAGCGCTTCCTCGTACATCTCGCGGCTTTGCTCCATCGGGATGCCGAGGCCGACGAATTCATGCGGCTGGTAGGCGCGCCCGGCGCCGAACAGCAGCCGTCCCTTTGACAGTATGTCGACCAGTGCGAAATCGGATGCGGTGCGCAGCGGATGATTGAACGGCAGCACGACAACCGACATGCCGATCTTGATCGTCTTCGTCGCCTTCGCGATGGCGGCGGCCAGAACCTGGGTGGAGGTCACGACGCCGTAGGTGGAAAACAGGTGTTCGGCGATCCAGATCGTATCGAAGCCGATTTCCTCGGCAAGCTGGAATTGCTCGAAATCCGTCTCAAAGGTTTCCGGTACCTTGCTGAGATCGGGTATCTGGCTCAGGCTGAACGTTCCCCATTTCATGACCCTGGATCCTCCGTGTCATCCGTCAATCGACGTGACGATGTTAGCGGCGTTCCGCGCAAGTTACAAAGCGCGCGCGAAGGCTTTGACAGTCGGACCCCGCCGCCCCATTTATTCGCTATGGCATCGGATGAAAACAGCAGCGTCGCCGGCCGGGCGCGGCGTTACGCCCGGGTCGGCGGCGCCGTCGGCGGGCTCGCGGTACGTTTCGCGGGCTCGAAGTATTTCGGCCTCGGTCTTGACAAGGGCAGGCATGCGGGGGACCTGAAGGCGGCGCTGGGCGGGCTGAAAGGGCCGCTGATGAAGGTGGCCCAGATCATGTCGACCATCCCCGACGCGCTGCCGCCGGAATATGTCGAGGAACTGCAGCAGTTGCAAACCAATGCGCCGTCGATGGGCTGGCCCTTCGTGCGCCGCCGGATGGCGAGCGAACTGGGCCCCGACTGGCAGGAGAAGTTCAGGGACTTCGAACGCGAAGCCGCCCATGCCGCCTCGCTGGGCCAGGTGCACCGGGCGACGGGACTGGATGGGCGGCTGCTGGCCTGCAAGCTGCAATACCCGGACATGGCCTCGGCGGTGGAAGCCGACCTGAAACAGCTGCGCCTCGCCTTTTCCATATTCGAACGTTACGACAAGGCGATTTCCACCAAACAGATACACACCGAACTGTCGGCGCGACTGCGCGAGGAACTGGATTACATCCGTGAAGCCGCCCATATGACGCTCTACGGCAACATGCTGGCCACGGAAGATGGCGTGCACGTGCCGGAAGCGATAGCCGATCTGACGACCGCGCGGCTACTGACCATGACCTGGATGGACGGCCGGCCGCTGATGGATTCCCGCAACGCTGAACTGGCGGAACGCAACGCCATCGCGCAGAACATGTTCCGCGCATGGTATGTGCCGTTCTACGGTTATGGCGTTATCCACGGCGACCCGCATCTGGGCAATTACAGCGTCCGGCCGGACCTCGCCATCAACCTGCTGGATTTCGGCTGCATCCGCGTTTTCCCGCCGAGTTTCGTGAAAGGGGTGATCGACCTCTATAACGGGCTGTGCAACGACGACCCGGACCTGGCGCTGCATGCCTATGAAACCTGGGGTTTTACCGGGCTGAACAGGGAAACCATCGAGGTGCTGAACATCTGGGCGAACTTTGTCTATGCGCCGCTGATGGATGACAGGGTGCAGAAGATCCAGGAATCGGAAAGCGGCATGTACGGCGCGCGCATCGCCCACAAGGTGCATGAGGAATTGCGCCGCCTCGGCGGCGTCACCCCGCCGCGCGAATTCGTGCTGATGGACCGCGCCGCCATCGGCCTTGGTTCGGTCTTCATGCATCTGCGCGCGGAGATCAACTGGCACCGCATGTTCCACGACCTGATCGGCGATTTCGACGTGGATACGCTGGAAAAGCGGCAGAGGGACGCGCTGAAAAAGGCCGGAGTGCCGGACGCGGCCTGACCTATCCGGCGATCAGGTAAACGCCCAGGACCGCCAGGTTGTTTGCCGCGTGGCACAGGATGCCGGGCCAGAGCGAACGGCTGTATTCGAACAGCAGCGCCAGCACGATGGCCAGCGCGACCATCTCGACGACAAACACGATTCCGGCCGAATAGACATAGAAATGCGCCGCCGTGAACAGCAGGCTGCTGGACATGGCGGCAATCGCCACGCCGGTCTTTTGGCGCAGCCAGCCATAGAGCAGCCCCCGGAAAACGGTTTCCTCGACGAAGGCGGCGACGGGCCCAGCGAGCGCCATCAGCAGGATAAAGGAAATCCCGCCTTGCAGGTACGGGCGAACCAGGCTTCTGCCGCCGGACATGGCGGTGTCCCATTGGCCGGTCGCCCCGTAAAACAGGCACGAGGCGGCAACCCAGGCGAATCCCAGCATTACGCCCGTCCATCGCAGGCGCAGGCTGCACGGCCGCAGGCCCATATCCGCCGCGCGGCGGCCCCGGACCGCCACGACAGCGAGCCATACGGCGGCGAAGACGCCGGCATAGGCGGCAAATCCGAAGACGAGGTCGATCACGGTCGCGGCGGATCGCCCGGGCCGTACGATAGCGCCGAGCAAAATGACCGCCGCCAGCAGCGCGGCCAGAACGCCGATACCGATGGCCATGGCGACCAGCAGGTCCCGGCCGTCGATCGAAACCAGCGGCATGCCGTTGTTTTCCGGAGAGGGTTCGGACATGCCGGCATTGTCACGCCTGGCGCCCGCCCCGGCAATGCGCAAACGCGGCCTCAAGGAGGCCAATGTTTGAGCAATGGATCGGTAAACTAATTTGCACTAGGCTTAAAAAATAAACATTCATACGTGATTCGACCGTATGACGGTCTATCGGCGCGCGAAAGCTGGCGTCATGCCGAGCAGGGGGGGAACAGAATGCTGATGGGGAAGAATACACGCGCCATCGCGGCGCTGGCCGGTATCGGGGCCATGCTGTGGCCGGGACTGGCCGCGGCGCAGGATACGCTGAGCGACGGCGACACGGCCTGGATACTGACATCGACGGCGCTGGTGCTGTTCATGACGCTGCCGGGGCTGGCGCTGTTCTATGGCGGTCTGGTGCGGGCCAGCAGCGTGCTGTCGGTGCTGATGCACTGTTTCTCGATCTGTTGTCTTGTATCGGTGCTCTGGCTGGTCGCCGGATACAGTCTGGCCTTTGGCGATGGCGGCTACGTCAACCCGCTTATCGGCGGACTTGAAAAGGCGTTTTTTGCCGGGGTCGGCACCGACGCGATGGAAGGAACGATCCCCGAAGCCGTGTTCTTCATGTTCCAGATGGCCTTCGCGATCATTACCCCGGCGCTGATCGTCGGCGCCTATCCGGAACGGGTGAAGTTTTCCGCCGTGCTGTTCTTTAGCGGCGTCTGGCTGTTTGTCGTCTATGTGCCGGTGACGCATTGGGTATGGGGCGGCGGCTGGCTGGCGGAAATGGGCATTCGCGATTTCGCCGGCGGAATCGTCGTCCATGTGACGGCGGGCGTGTCCGCACTGGTTTTCGCCGCAATGCTGGGCAGCCGCCGCGGCTTTCCGGATCAGGTGCGGCCGCCGCACAATCCGGGGATCACCATGATGGGCGCGGCCATGCTGTGGGTCGGCTGGTTCGGCTTCAATGCGGGCAGCGCGCTGGCGGCGGACGGCAATGCCGGCATGGCGATGCTGGTGACGCATATTTCCGCCGCAACCGCCTCGCTGAGCTGGGCCATGGTCGAATGGATCAAGTTCGGCAAGCCCAGCCTGATCGGGATCGTGACCGGCATGGTTGCCGGCCTGGCGACGATCACGCCGGCTTCCGGCTTTGTCGGCCCGGTCGGGGCGCTGATCATCGGCTTCGTGGCGGGCATCGTCTGTCACTGGATGACGACCTGGGTGAAACAGACGATCAGGATCGACGATTCGCTCGATGTCTTCGCGGTGCACGGCATCGGCGGCATCCTGGGTACGCTGATGCTGTCCTTCCTGGCGCTGGAAAGCTTCCAGGGGCTCGGGCTGGCGGAAGGCATGGGGGTCGGCGATCACCTGTGGGTGCAGACGGTCGGCGTCGTTTCCGTGGCGATCTGGTCGGCGCTGGCCAGTTACATCATTATCAAGCTGGCCTCGGCGATCTTCGGGTTGCGGGTTTCCGATGAAGACGAGATCGAGGGGCTGGACATCACGGCCCATGGTGAACGCAGCTACGACCTGTAGGAATTTGAAAAAGGGAGACCGAGACATGAAAATGGTGATGGCGGTGATCAAGCCGCACAAGCTGGACGCGGTCCGGGAAGCGCTGACCGGGATGGGAATCGACGGAATGACCGTCACGGAGGTCCGGGGTTACGGCCGTCAGAAAGGGCATACGGAAATCTACCGCGGCGCCGAATACGCGGTGAATTTCCTGCCGAAGGTGAAGATCGAAGTCGCCATCGGCGAAGACCAGGTCGAGCAGGTGGTCGAGGCGATACAGAACGCCGCGCGCACCGGAAAGATTGGCGATGGCAAGGTCTTCGTTTATGACATGGGGCGTGCCGTGCGCATCCGCACCGGGGAAACCGGCGAGGACGCATTGTAGCGGCTTTTCAGGAGGCGATCATGGATGACATGCTGTCAACCGGTTTGCGCCGGGCCGATCCCGGCACTGTCGGCATCGATGCGAGCCGGCTGGCCGACGCTGTCGCCTTCGCGGAATCGGCGGAAACGCCCTGGCCGCGCAATCTCGGCGCGGGGCTGGCCAGGATCGAGAAATCGCGCGAGCCGGCGCCGTGGAACGAACCGCTCGGACCGATCAAGGACCGGACCGGCCCCAACGGGCTGATCCTGAAGGACGGCGTCATAGTTGCCGGCTGGGGCGATCCCGACAGCGTGGAAATGACCTTCAGCGCGGCGAAAAGCTACCTGTCGATCCTGGCCGGGCTGGCCGTGGCCGACGGGCTGATCCGCAGCATCGACGATCCCGTCCGCGACTACGCCATCGATGCGGCCTTCGACACCGACCAGAACCGGGATATCACCTGGCGGCATCTGCTGAACATGACCAGTGAATTCGAAGGGTCGCTGTGGGACAAACCGGATCTGGTCGACCGGCACCGGCAGGTCGGCGTCGGCGCCGACAATTCGAAAAAAGGCACCCATCGCGACCTGCGGAAGCCCGGCAGTTTCTGGGAATACAACGACGTCCGCGTCAACCGGCTGAGCCTGTGCCTGATGCAGGTCTTCCGCCGCCCGCTGCCCGCGGTGCTCAAGGAACGCATCATGGATCCGATCGGCGTGTCGGACAGCTGGACCTGGCATCACTACCGCAATTCCTTCTTTGAAATCGACGGCGTGCCGATGGCGTCGGTGCCCGGCGGCGCGCATTGGGGCGGCGGATTGTGGATCAGCAGCCTGGATCACGCGCGCATGGGGCAGCTTATCGTCCGGCGCGGCGCGTGGGAGGGAAAGCAGCTTCTGCCCGAAAGCTGGTTCGAGGCCCTGAGCACGCCATGCCCGATCAAACCGACCTACGGCCTGCTGTGGTGGCTGAACACCGGCGGCGCGCATTTCAGCAATGCGCCGGACACCAGCTTCTTCGCGCTTGGCGCCGGGCAGCATATCATCTGGATCGACCCGGCCCTGCAGCTTGTCGGGGTCTTCCGCTGGATCGACGCCCGGAAGACGAATGACCTGATCGGTCGCGTCATGGGCAGCCTGACCTGATCCGGAGGACTCCGTGATATCGATCCGCAATATCGACCATGTCGTCATCCGCACCGCGGATATGGACCGCGCGCTGGGGTTTTATTGCGATGTGCTGGGCTGCCGCGAGGAACGGCGGCTGGACTCGATCGGGCTGGTGCAGCTTCGCGCCGGGGCGTCGATGATCGACCTGATGGACGCGAAACAGTCGCCGCCGCCGGACGGGCCCGGCAACATGGATCATTTCGCGGTGCGAGTGGATCCCTTCGATGCGGATGCCATCCGGACGTATCTGGAAGCCCATGGCGTGGAAGCCGGCAGCGTCGAAAGCCGCGTTGGCGCGGAAGGCAACGGTCCGTCGATCTATATCAGGGACCCGGACGGCAATACGGTGGAGCTGAAAGGCCCGCCTTACCCGTAAATACGGTGTTTCAGACCGGCCGTTCGCCGATCACCGTCACCCGGTGCATTTCGCGCCGGTGCCCGGCATAGTCGTTCAGCGCGAAATGCTGGGTGCAGCGGTTGTCCCAGAAAGCGACCGATCCCGGCTGCCAGCGGAACCGGCAGGTGAATTCCGGGCGCACCGCGTGATCATACAGGTACCGCAGCAGGGGTTCGCTTTCCGCTTCGGTCCAGCCCTTGAAATTGTGGGTGAAGTTGGCGTTCACGAACAGTCCCTTGCGCCCCGTTTCGGGGTGCGTGCGAATCACCGGGTGTTCGACCTGCTTGTAGGCGTCGATCCCGGTACGTATCTGCATCGAACCGCTGTTCTTCTTCAGCCTTTCGGTCGCGCGGCTGTTTGTGGCGCCATAACTGCGGCTGGCGTCATGCATGGCTGTCATGCCGTCCAGCATCAGCTTCATCCCGTCGGACAGGGCATCGTACGCCATGTACATGTTTGCGAACATGGTATCGCCGCCCGATGCCGGGACATCCAGCGCGTAGAGGATCGAACCCAGCGCCGGTCTTTCGTAGAAGGTGACATCCGTATGCCAGGTGCCGCCGAAATTGCTGCTGTTGTCGGTGGCTTCCTTGATGACGGGCATGACTTCCGGAAAATCCTCCAGGCCCGCTGCAAACGGATGAATGTCCAGATCGCCGAAGCGCCGGCCGAAATCACGGTGCTGCTCCGGCGTCAGGGACTGGTTGCGGAAAAAGATGACCAGGTACTCATGGAAGGCCTGCCGGATTTCATCGAATGTTGCCTCGTCGGGCAGGGCCGACAGGTCGACTCCGCCGATTTCCGCGCCCAGGGCGCCCGCGACAGGGGTTACCTCGATTTTTCGATAGGCGGTCATGACAAGAGAATCTCCAGTGTTTCTATATTTGGTTGCGCGACGATATAAATCCGAACATATGATTGTATTTCAGGCGTTTCTGCGTCCTAAAGCATGACACTTTTGTCCGGAAAATCAAATATCCGTCAGCTTCCCCTTGGCAAAGGCGGTGCTTTCTGTATTTTGGCCCGCTTGGAAACCGACCGCAGGCGGGAAAGCCGACGATGAAAATCGCCATTCTGAAAGAAAAGCGTCCCCACGAAACGAGGGTCGCGGGCGTTCCCGAAACCGTCAAGAAACTCATATCCCTCGGGGCCGAGGTTGTCGTCGAGACAGGCGCCGGTAAAGGCGCCTCCGTCTCCGACGCCGCGTACCGGGACGCGGGCGCCACAATCGCCAATACGGCGAAGGCGGCGCTAGAGGGCGCGGATATCGCCCTCAAGATACAGCGTCCCATGACCGGGGCGGAAGACATTGACGAACTGGCGGATTTCTCGCCGGGGCAGGCGCTGATCTGCCAGATGCAGGCGCTGAGCGATCAGACCTGGGTCGAAACACTTGCGGGATCGGGCGTCACGGGCTTCGCGCTGGAACTCGTGCCGCGTATCTCGCGGGCGCAGTCGATGGATATCCTGTCCTCGCAGGCCAATCTGGCCGGATACAAGGCGGTGCTGGACGCTGCGTCGGAATTCGGCCGCGCCTTTCCGATGATGATGACCGCGGCGGGCACCATTCCGCCGGCCCGCGTGCTGATCATGGGCGTCGGCGTCGCGGGCCTGCAGGCCATCGCCACCGCCCGACGGCTGGGCGCCATCGTATCGGCGACCGATGTGCGGCCGGCGACCAAGGAACAGGTCGAATCGCTGGGCGCGACTTTCGTCGCCGTCGAGGATGCGGAATTCGCCCAGGCGCAAACCGCTGGCGGCTACGCCAAGGAAATGAGCGCTGAATACAAGGCGAAGCAGGGGGCGCTGATCGCCACGGCCATCGCGAAGCAGGATATCGTGATCTGCACGGCGCTGATCCCGGGCCGGCCGGCGCCGGTGCTGGTGACCGAGGAAATGGTCGATACCATGAAGCCGGGATCGGTGATCGTCGATCTGGCGGTGGAGGCTGGCGGCAACTGCCCGCTGTCGCAACTCGGCAAGATCGTGGTCAGAAACGGAGTCAAGATTGTCGGCCACGCCAATGTGCCGGGCCGGCTGTCCGGCGATGCCAGCCGGCTGTTCGCGCGCAATATCGTCAGTTTCCTGACGCCGATGATCGATACGGAAACCGGGGCGCTCAAGATTGACACCGACGATGAAATAATTGCCGGAACGCTCGTGACGCGCGACGGCGCGGTGGTCCATTCCTCACTGGCGCCGAAGCCGGCGGCACCGGCTGCAACGGACGGGGAACCGGCGAAGACGGAGGAGGCGGTCGATGGAAACGGATAAGCTGGTCGAGCAGGCGACGGGCGTCGCCGAAGGCGCGAAGGCGCTTGCCGGCAAGGCGGAAGCGCTGATGGTGCAGGCCAATCAGCTCGCCGGGCAGGTTGCTTCGTCCGGTGGCGGCGGTGACAATTTCGTATTCTTCTTCACGATCTTCGTGCTTGCCGTATTCGTCGGCTATTACGTCGTCTGGAGCGTCACGCCGGCGCTGCATTCGCCGCTGATGAGCGTGACCAACGCCATTTCCTCGGTCATCATTGTCGGCGCGCTGATTGCGGCCGGCCCCGTCGATATGAGCTTTGCCAAGGTATTCGGTTTCATTGCCGTGGTCCTTGCCTCCATCAACATCTTCGGCGGGTTCATCGTGTCGCAGCGCATGCTGTCGATGTTCCGCAAGAAATAGCGGGCGCCGCACATCATGAGCGAGAATCTTTCCGCATTCGCCTATCTCCTTGCCAGTATCTGTTTCATCATGTCGTTGCGGGGCCTGTCCTCGCCGGTGACCGCCCGCAGGGGCAACCTTTTCGGCATGATTGGTATGGTCATCGCCATCGTCACCACCCTGGCGGCGCCAGGCGTGTTGAGCTACTGGATCATCCTGCTCGGCATGCTGATCGGCGCCGGTATCGGGACGTTCATCGCGATGAAAATCAAGATGACGGCGCTGCCGGAACTCGTCGCGGCCTTCCACAGCCTGGTCGGGCTCGCCGCCGTCTTTGTCGCGGCGGCCGCCTTTTACGAACCGGCCGCCTACGGGATCGGGACAGCGGGTCACATCACGCTCGGCAGCCTGGTCGAGATGAGCATCGGGACGGTTATCGGCGCCATAACCTTTACCGGGTCGATCGTCGCTTTCGGCAAGCTGCAGGGCTTTCTGGGCGGTTCGCCGGTCACCTTTACCGGGCAGCATGCGCTCAATGCGCTGCTGGCGCTGGTCCTGCTGGGGCTGGTGTACTGGTTCTGCAGCAGCGAAAGCGTCACCCTGTTCTGGGTCATCGTGCTGCTGTCCTGCGTGATGGGCGTGTTGATCATCATCCCGATTGGCGGCGCGGACATGCCGGTCGTGATTTCGATGCTGAACAGTTATTCCGGCTGGGCGGCCTGCGGTATCGGCTTCACCCTGTCCAACCCGGCGCTGATCATTACCGGCGCGCTGGTCGGCTCTTCCGGCGCGATCCTCAGCTATGTCATGTGCAAGGGGATGAACCGGTCTTTCTTCAACGTCATCCTGGGCGGATTCGGCGCGGAAAGCGGCGGCTCGGCGGCGGGCGCGGATGGCGACAAGACGGTGCGCCGCGGCAGCGCCGACGACGCGGCCTTCATCATGAAGAATGCCGGCAGCGTCATCATCGTGCCGGGTTACGGCATGGCGGTGGCGCAGGCGCAGCACGCCCTGCGGGAGATGTGCGACCTGCTGAAGGCCGAAGGCATCAAGGTGACCTACGCGATCCATCCCGTGGCGGGCCGGATGCCGGGGCATATGAACGTGTTGCTGGCCGAAGCCAACGTGCCCTATGACGACGTCCTGGAACTGGAGCAGGTCAACCGGGATTTCTCGTCCACCGATGTGGCCTTCGTCATCGGCGCCAATGACGTGACCAACCCGGTCGCCAAGACGGACCCGGAAAGCCCGATTTACGGCATGCCGATCCTGGATGTCGAAAATGCGGGCACGGTACTGTTCGTGAAGCGGTCGCTCAGCCCTGGCTATGCGGGCGTGGACAATGTCCTGTTCTACCGGGACAACACGATGATGCTGTTCGACGACGCCAAAAAAATGTGCGAAGACATCGTGAACGCCTTGCAGGCGATGTAGCGGTACCGGTTCTGGCGCTATGGACCCCGCGAAACCGCGTATTTTAGCCTTGACCGGAATTTTATATTGATCCGGAATCTTCTCTCGACCCGGTACAGGGCACTCTTATCCGGCGGGAGGAAACATTCGTGAAGATCACAGATGTGACGCTGACCATGTTCGAATGGGGCGGTGGCCATGCCCAGTACGGCACAACCAATCCGCTGGTGAACAGTAGCCAGATCGGGCTGGTGACGATCAGCACCGACGAAGGCGTGACGGGACAGAGCTTCCTCGGCGCGTCGTATCGCAGCGCCGAGATCGAAGCCTGGTCGATGATTAACATCCTCAAGCCCATCATCATGGGCCGCGATCCCTTTGACCGGGGCGCGATCCACGAGGATATGTTGAAGCGCGTCGTCGCCACCTCGTTCCGCGCCATCGGTTCGATCGACGTGGCGCTATGGGATCTGGCGGGAAAGGTGGCAGGGCTGCCGGTCCACAAGCTGATTGGGACGCACCAGCACAGCGTGCCGGTCTATGCCAGCTCGCCGACCCTGAAGACGGACGAGGAATACGTCGACCTCGGCCTGCAGGTGAAGGATGAAGGCTATGTCGGTTACAAGACCCACCCGCCGGCACACTACACGGTAGACCAGAACATCGCGCTGCACCGCAAAATCCGCGATGCAGTCGGTCCCGATTACCGGCTGATGGTCGATGCGGCGGCCCATCTCGACTATGGCCATTCCCTCAAACTCGGCATCGCGCTGAAGGAAATGGGTTACTACTGGTTCGAGGACCCGTTGCCGCACACCGACATCTGGACCTACGTCAAGCTGTGCGAGAAGCTGGAGATTCCGGTGATGGCGACCGAGTACCAGCCGGGCGGATTCCACTTCTACGCACCGTGGATCACCATGCACGCCACCGACTACCTGCGTGGCGACGTGGCGGTGAAGGGCGGCATCACGCCGTGCCTGATGACGGCCATGCTCGCGCACGGGTTCCACATGAACTACGAGATCCATCATGGCGGGAACTCGGTCAACAACATCGCCAACCTGCATTTGATTCAGGCGCTACCCAACAGTGAGATGTTCGAGGTGCTGCTACCGGGAAAGGCCCATAAGTTCGGTGTTCTCAACGATCTGGACATCGACAAGAAGGGGCATGTGACGGCGCCTGACGGACCGGGGCTCGGCATCGAGTACGACATGGACGCCATCAAGCGCCTGACAGTCGGAGTGCTGAGTTAGAGCAGATCGCCTTTTATCTGACGCAATAATTGCGTCAGATAAAAGCGTGAATCTGCTCTATATATTTGCTTTAGCCTCAGGTCCACGGGAAACGTCGCCTTCGCGTCAGGGAGCGGCGATATTCCAGTTCTCCACCATGCGGCAGCCGCTCAGGCGCAGCAGGTTATACAGCGGGCAGCGTTTCAGATATGCGGCCTTCATGCGCTCGATTTCCGCCGGCGCTGCATCGGTTCGGATTTCGATATCGCTGACGGCTTCGAACGGGGTGGGTTCGCCTTCGTCCAGCCCGGCAATCACGCGCGGATTCCAGGCGATGGTCACGCGGGCCTGGACCGACTGCAGTTCGATGCCCTGCGCCCTGGCGATCCGTTGCAGAACGACGGGAATATCGGCGGCGAAGGCCGCGACAAGGAAGCCGGTCGGCGTCGGGCCGGTATTCTGTCCCCCGGTCCCGCCGGCAAATCCGGGTGGCTCGTCCGCCACGAGGACATGGCCGCTTTTAAGGGTAATGAGCGACTTTGCACCGCCCCGGAATTCGGATACTGCCCAGTTCTCACGGCGGGATGGAATGTCGCTGTTATCCGTCATGTCATGCACCCCATTGAAAACGAGTTCCGCCGCCCGGATCGCGGGCATGCCAAAAACGTCCCTGAAGCCTGCCCCCGGGGACGCCCAAACCTAGCAGTAACGCCGTGTGGTTAGTAGCCTTCGCGTTCCAGACGCTTGCGCATCAGCTTGCGGTAACGGCGCCGGGCTTCCGCTTTTTCGCGGGCGCGCCGTTCCGACGGCTTTTCAAAAGCCTGGCGGAGTTTCATTTCGCGGAAAACACCTTCGCGCTGCAGCTTTTTCTTCAGCACGCGCAACGCTTGATCGACATTATTTTCGCGGACAACTACCTGTACGATAACTCGTCTCCTCAATTCTAAAGTTTGTGTATGGAGGGCGGCTTATAGCACAGGGGGGTGTGCTTGAAAAGGGCGGAAAACGGCTGGAAACAGCTGTACGGGCCGGTGTTTGCGGTCAAACACCGCTTTGACATTGGGCTTCGGGTGCGCATATTAGCCGCATGGCCATACTGAAAATCGCCCGGATGGGGCATCCCGTGCTGCGCCGCGTGGCCGCGCCGGTCGCGGATCCGACAGCCCCCGACATCGCGAGGCTGATCGCCGACATGGTGGAAACCATGGCGGATGCGCAGGGGGCGGGGCTGGCGGCGCCGCAGGTGCATGTGCCATTGCGGGTCGTGGTCTTCCATGCGCCGTCACACCGGGATGCAAACGCCGCGGACACCGTGCCGATGACGGTTCTCATCAATCCGGAAATCGAACCGCTTGGCGAAGCGACCGGCACCGACTGGGAAGGCTGCCTGTCGGTTCCCGGCCTGACCGGCCTGGTGCCGCGCTGGGAAAACATCCGCTATTCGGCCTACACGCAAGCGGGCGAACGGATCGAGCGCACCGCAAGCGGATTCCATGCGCGGGTGGTGCAGCATGAATGCGATCACCTGGACGGCATATTGTATCCGCAGCGCATGACCGATCTCGGAACTCTCATGTTCCGCGAGGAACTGCGGCACTATATGGAAAATCCGGACGATATCGCAGATGAATAGGAGGCCGCCGCCATGACCAAAAGCGATGCCGGTGCCATGCGCACCGCCATCATGCTCGCCGCCATGTCCCATGTGCCGTTCGACGGCTGGGGCGAGGCGTCATTGCTGCGCGGCGCGGCGGATGCGGGATATGACGCGGCGACGGCGCGGCGACTGTTTCCGCAGGGCGCGCCGGACCTGATCGCCTGTCACAGCCATTATGCCGACCGGCTGATGCTGGAGGAACTGGCGGAACGCGGCCTGGAATCGATGAAAATACGCGACAGGATCGCGACAGCGGTGCGGGTCCGCCTGGAACAGAACATGGCGCATCGCGAAGCGATCCGCCGCGCGCTGGCGCTGCTCGCGCTGCCGCAGAACGGCGGCCTTGCGACACGGCTCCTGTACCGCACCGTCGATGCGATGTGGCACGCGGCGGGCGATACGTCGACCGATCACAATTTCTATACCAAGCGCGGCCTGCTGGCCGGGGTCTATGGCGCGACGCTGCTGTGCTGGCTGAACGACAATTCCGAGGGTTTCGCCACGACCTGGGCATTCCTTGACCGCCGCATCGCGGAAGTGATGCGGATTCCGAAGGCGCTGGCCGGAATCGGCAGGCTCGCCGGGCGCCTGCCGGACCCGTTCCGGATACTGCGCAATGTGACGCGGCCCGCGCCTCGCACATGATCGACTTTACGACCCATCCGGACCGGTACCGGCACTGGACCCTGCAGATCGACGGCGCGGTCGCCACCCTGATTCTGGACGTGGATGAAGACGGCGGCCTGCAACCGGGCTACGCGCTGAAACTGAATTCCTATGATCTGGGTGTCGATATCGAACTCTACGACGCCATTCAGCGAGTGCGCTTCGAGCATCCCGAAGTCGGCGCCGTCCTGGTGACGTCGGCGCAGGAACGGGTGTTCTGCGCCGGGGCCAATATCGCCATGCTGGGCGGCGCGACCCATGCGGAGAAGGTGAATTTCTGCAAATTCACCAACGAGACGCGGCTGGGGATGGAGGATGCCAGCAAGTTTTCCGGCCAGCGCTATGTTGCCGCCATCGCCGGAACGGCGGCGGGGGGCGGCTATGAACTGGCGCTCGCGACCGACCATATTATCCTCGTCGATGACGGCGCCAGCGCCATATCGCTGCCGGAAGTGCCGATGCTGGCGGTTCTGCCCGGCACCGGGGGGCTGACGCGCGTTGTCGACAAGCGCCATGTCCGGCGCGACCGGGCCGATTTCTTCTGCACTGTGACCGAGGGCATGCGGGGCCGGCGGGCGCTGGACTGGGGGCTGGTGGATGAACTGGCGTCGCGCTCGGCAATGCGGGAAACCGCGCGGGCGCGGGCGGCGGCATTCGCCGCCGCGTCGGAGCGTCCGGCGGCGGGTGCGGGGATCGAACTGACGCCGCTGGCCCGGGAGATCAGGGGCGACGACATCCGCTACGGCACGCTGACCATCGCGCTGGACCGCGACGACGGCGTTGCCGCTTTCACGGTGCGCGGGCCGATAACAGCCAGCGCGGCGTCGACCGGTTCAACAGGGGCATCCGCGACCACGGCATCGATTTCGAACTGACGCTGCCCCACGCGGCGTTCAACCGGAGCATCGGCGCTTTTGCGGGCATCCACGCGACACCGGCGGGGCAGGTGATCGACGAAGCCGAATGGGCGCGGCGGCGGGGTGAATGGCTGCCGACGCCGGCCGATCATGAATACGTCAATTCGCTGATGGTTCCGGTCACCGAGCCGGGCCGCATGGCCGGATGGATTGCCCCGCCGCGCCGGGGCATCCACGGTCAGCCGCTCGACTACGACTATGTGCGGTTTCACTGACAGGCAGGCCACAGCACCTTCACAGGTTCCATTTGAACCTGTGAAGGTGCAATATCGTCAGTAAGATGGATCAGATCCACATGGCTGCTGGATAGCCGGAGGCGATTCCAGCAAACCATGATCTGGTCCGGGAGGATCGACCGATGAAATTTTTTGCCGTCGCCACGCGTAAAGCCGAATTCACTATGGATCAGTTCGCGCCCGTCCTGGATGCGGAAGCGCAGCGCGCCCGGGTGCTGTATGGGGAGCAGAAAGTCCGCGAAATTTACAGCCGGGCCGACGGCAAGGGCGCGATCCTGGTTCTCGAGGCCGTCGATGAGGCCGAGGCGCAATCCTATATCGACTCGCTGCCGCTGGTGCAGGAGGGCATGCTGGAAGTGGAAATGTACGGCGCCATACCCTATCGGGGCTTTGTCGGTTAGGGCCGTTGCAGGATGGGGACAATCAGATAACGCCGCTGTCCTGGATGAACGCGCTCTGCTGACCGGTCGGTCAATTACCGGTAAAGGCGGTGCGGATGAAGTCCCGGTACAGCATGATCTGGCGGGGTAGCAGGCTCTTGTCGCCGACCGCCTTCGACAGGATGATTCCGCCATCGGCGATAACGGACAGCATGTCCGCCATGTCCTCGATATCCGCATCGATCCGCAGCGGATATCGCGCCGCGATCAGGTGGAGCCGGTCGCTGAACCGTTTGCGCCAGTTAAGGACTGCGGCTGTGTTGATGGCGCGGACTTCGGGATCGAACAGCCGCTCCTGATAGGTGTAGGATGCGATGAGGCAGCCGGGATGTCCCGCCGGCAGATCCTCCATCACTTCCGCCAGCATCCTGAGACCTACCAGGAAGCCGTGCAGCGGGTCTTCGTTCAGTTCGTCGGCGCGGCCGAAAAGCTCGTCGAACAACAGGTCTTCCCGTTGGATATAACGCTCCAGAAGCGTTCTGGCCAAGGCCCCCTTGTCCTTGAAGTGATAGAAGAACCCGCCCTTGGTGATACCCACGGCGGCGATCAGTTCATCGATGGACGTCCCGGCGAATCCCTTTTCCAGGACAGCCGCTTCGGCGGCGTCGAGCAGCATCTCGCGCGTGCTCTTCCCCGGTCCCTGCCGGGTATCGGTTTCCGTCATCAGACTCACCTGCTTTCGAGAACGGCGTTACTGTACCACAGGTACAGCTGCATTCCACGGTTTCCGGGCCAAGGCTTCGTCCCATCCGCAAGCAGGGTTCTACTGCTTTGATATATCGAAGAAAACGAAAAAGAGTAGAACCCGGACCACGAGTCCACTGTCTCGCGGGGTTCCATTGATCCTATTTTCCCCTCCCCTGGCAGGATCGCCTGCCACGCGAAACAGGAGAAAACAGATGAGCAAGTACCGAAACGGTTTACCGCAGTTGAAAGGCGATATGTTCCTGACAGACGGCGGGCTGGAGACATTCCTGTTCTTCCAGCAGGGAATCGACATGCCGGAATTCGCCGTGTTTCCGTTGCTGGAAACCGACGCTGGTCGGGAAGAGGTGACGCGCTACATGGAACGCCATATCAGGATCGCTCTCGATAACAGGCTCGGCTTCATCATGGAGACGCCAACCTGGCGGGCCAACCCCGACTGGGCAGCCAGGCTTGGCTACGACCGTGAGCGTCTCGCAGAGGCGAACCAGGATGCGGTCCGCTTCATGATGGCGCTGCGCGACCGGTATGAAACCGCCGACACGAAGATGGTGATCAGCGGGAATATCGGTCCGCGTGGCGACGGCTACAGACCTGAGAGCACGATGACCCCGGACGAAGCGGCGGCATATCATCGCGACCAGATCGATGCCTTCGTCGAAGCCGGCGCGGACCTGGTCACGACGATGACCATGACCCATGTCGGCGAGGCCGCGGGCATCGCCCTCGCCGCGCGGGCCGCGAATATTGCGTCCGTCATATCCTTCACGACCGAAACCGACGGGCGGATTCCGACCGGCCAGACATTGGGCGAAGCCGTCGAAGCCGTCGATGCCCTGACCGACAGCGCGCCGGTGTATTATATGGTCAACTGCGCGCATCCGACCCATTTCGACGATGCCCTGCGGACCGACGCGGCGTGGCTCAAGCGGCTGCGCGGCATTCGCGCCAACGCCTCGACCCGGAGCCACGAGGAACTCGACAATTCGACCGAACTGGACGAGGGAAATCCCGTCCAACTCGGCGCCCAGTACCGGGCGATACGGGAACGCCTGCCGCACATTACGGTTCTCGGCGGCTGCTGTGGCACCGATCACCGCCATGTGGAGCAGATCTGCAACGCCTGCAGGATCGCGGCATGACCGCCGGCACGGTCACGCCGCATAAATGTGATCTATCTTATTGAAGGTGCCATAGTCCCCTGCGAGGCAGGGCTGCCTATTCTGTCGGCGGCAGGTATTCCCGGTACCAGTCCGTCGCCGCCGCCATGACCTCGCTGAACGCCGGCTCCGCATAGACCTCGTAATGGCCGTATCCTTCCAGCATGACGAGCTTCTTCGGGGCGCCGGCGCGGGCGAACATGGCTTCGGATTCCTCCGGCGGGACCAGCCGGTCATCGTCGCTGGTGATGAACAGCACCGGGCGCGGCGCGATCCTGTCCACCACCCATTCGGCGTTGAAGCCCAGCGTGTCGTCGATGAATTCCAGCGGCAGCGTGTCGATGGCGTTCGGGTTGTTCTTGCGCGCCGCCGCCGCCAGTTCAGCCGATTGCCGGTCGGGAAGCAGGATTTCGCTGCGCCCGGCCTGCTCCGACTGACCGGTGGCGGCCCGGGCCGCCCGATCCCGGGCCGAACGGTCCAGCAGGTCGGCCCATTCATCCGGCCGCCGCACGCTGCGCATCCAGCGCGCGCCATTGCCGACGCCGACGACGCTGACGACGCATCTGGCGCGGTCGTCGATTGCGGCCGTCCATACCACGGTCGCGCCGCCATAGCTGGTGCCGTAGAGGCCTAGGCGGTCCTCGTCGACCATGGGCTGCGCGCCGAGAAAGGTCATTGCCGCCTGCACATCCGCGACCCGGCTGTGCGGGGCAAGGCGGCTGCGCGGGCCCTCGCTCTTGCCCCAGCCCTTGTAATCGAAGGTCAGGACGGCGTAGCCCGCCTCGGTCAGGACCCGCGCGTTGTCCGGCAGGTACAGATCCTTCACCCCCGTATAGCCGTGGCACAGCACGATTCCCGCCCGCATGGTGGCATTATCGGCGCCTTCGGGCAGGAACAGGTCGCCATCCAGCTTGAATCCCTCGCTATAGAATGAAATCGCGGTGCGTGACATGGCGCCCTCCCGATACCGGTTTTCCATTGGGCAACGCTAACACCGGCGGCGCCGTGACCGCCACCCCTGCCCTGTGACACCGGTCACGGCGCCAATCCGGATAATCCGTTATAAGGTAGTCATGAACCCGATCCTGTCCACAGCGCTCAGCGGATTGCAGGCGGCGACCGCTAGGGTCAGCGTCTCCGCCAATAATGTCGCCAATGCCCTGACAAGCCGCCCGGCGTCAGCGCCGGAAGGGGTATTTCGGGCGCAACGGGTCGTGGCGCAACCGGTCCCGGGTGGCGGGGTTGCGACTTCGGTTCAGGACAGGGCGCCGGCGACGGTTTCCGGCCCGGATCCGTCGGTTCCCGGCGGGGTTTCGGTCTTTCCGAATGTCGATTTTGTCGAGGAAGCGGTTGAACAGTCCCTGGCCGTTGCCAGTTACCGGGCCAATGCGGCCGTGATTCGCGTTCAGCAGGAAATTGACGACGCCCTTCTCGACATAGAAACATGAGTAAGGTGAACGTTTTATGACACTGCGGCGCAACGTCGCAAGATTAACTGTTGATATTTTGCTGCGATGCAGCATATTCTGATGACCTACTAGGCCATATTTGGAGAAGTGATATGTCTGACAATACGTCCGGCCGCGGGTGCCTTTGGCCCATGTGGCCGCATTCTTCGGTTCCGAACCATGAATACTGCGGCAAGCAGAAGAAGGACGGCCAGTCCTATTGCGCCGAACATTATGCCCGCTCTGTTCGCACCAGCGAAGAGCAGAAGCAGGTCTTCGTACCGCGCCGGCTTGCAGCGTAATCTGATGCCGGGTCGCGCATTGTAGCGCTACCGCCCGCGCATTAGACTGCCATTACCCTCGAACAGGGGCCGGGTGCGGTGCATCCGGCCCCTGTTCGGGTTACGGAAAAGGCGGCGGGATGCGCGATCATACCTTGATCATCGATCGGTCGGATTCGCCGGCGCGTATTTCATACGCGCCGGTTTTCAATGTTGGCCCAGAACGGCGACCGGCGAGATCCAGCGATACAAGCTGCGCGCGGGAACAGGCTGAATCCGAAATTTCCCGCAGTGCGCGAGTGAAAGGCACCCGGTATACAGGCATGCCTCACGACGTGATGTGCCATGCGCAAAAAATAATTCGTGCCTGATCCGTCATGCGGAAGTCCGATGATGCGGAACGTCTACATAACTAATTCATTTTACGGCTTTTAACGGATGCGGGAATTGACGTTCCTATTCGTGGCGAACTGACTTCCGGCGGGTTCACATTCATGACCCGGCATGCTCTATTTCCATTGTTGGTCGCGTGAGGGGGCCGATGCTCGAGCGTTGCATTGACGCTACAGGGGAAAGTCCGTTTAATATAAACTTACGGGAGGCTATTCCCTGGCAGCAGGGTGACGATTTCACGCAGCATTTGAACACGAACGCCGCCGCAGCGAATAGCCCGGGCGGTTACAGCATCCAGTCAAACGATCCGGCTGTCATTCCAGGTCAACCGGCAATGCCCTTGGGGGGAGAGAATTTGTGCGCGTAAATGATGCGATTACCGGACTGATATTACTGATTATAGCAGTCGTGGTATTTTCCTATTCGATGACGTTCCCGCAACTGACGGGGATGCAGTTCAGTGCGGGATTCTGGCCGCAAACGTTATGTGTGTGCCTCGCACTCTGTGGAATATCGCTTATCTACACGGGAATCAAGGAACGGTCCGGCGGGCAGGCATGGGTCCTGCTCGACGAGTGGTGGCGCCAGCCCGGCACCGTCGTTACGGTGTTCCTCGTTCCGGGGGCGATCCTTTTCTATATCCTGTTTTCGGATTTTCTCGGCTTCATAATCACGGGGCTGATCATCCTGACGGTGCTTGCACTGCGCTTCGGCCTCAAACCGTTACATGCCGCGTTGCTCGCCGTCGTGACCACCCTTGGCATGCATTTTGTCTTTGTCGACTTTCTGCTGGTGCAACTGCCCTGGGGTCTCCTGGAAACCGTCGTCTTCGGTCCCTGAACCAGCCCGTTCGCTAGCATAGAGAGAAATGATCCGTGGAAAATTTTGTCATAGCCCTGGGGCTTGTCTTCGATCCGTATGTTCTTCTGGTGGTTTTCGGCGCGGCGATCTTCGGATTGTTCGTCGGCGCAATTCCCGGCCTTACGGCGACAATGGCGACGGCGCTGCTCATTCCCATCACCTTCTTCATGGAAGCGGTGCCGGCCATCGGGGCGGTCATATCCTGTAGCGCCATGGCGATCTTCGCCGGCGATATTCCCGCCGCACTGCTGCGAATTCCCGGAACGCCGTCATCCGCCGCCTATACCGACGAAGCCTATGCCATGACACGGGCGGGAAAACCCGAACGGGCGCTCGGGATTGCCGTCATCTGTTCGGCGCTGGGCGGATTGGTCGGCAGTCTCGTGCTGGCGGTATCCGCGCCGGTACTGGCCGAATTTGCATTGAACTTCACCAGTCTCGAATATTTCTGGCTCGCCTGCCTCGGCCTCAGCTGCGCCGCGCTGGTGACAACGGGGTCGCCGGTCAAGGGGGTCGTTTCGCTGCTGATCGGTCTGATGATTGCGACAACCGGCGAAGACATCATGAGCGGCTATCCCCGCTTTTCCTTCGGCAATCCGGAACTGGCCGCCGGCATCGACCTGATTCCGGCGATGATCGGCATGTTCGCCGTGTCGGAACTGATCCGCAATGCATCGACCATGAAGGTTTACAAGCGGGCCGAACTTTCCAATCTCGGGTCCATTTTTGCGGGGCTGATGCCAATTCTCTGGCGCTACAAGATCAACATGATGCGCGGCTGGACAACCGGCGTGCTCGTCGGCGCCCTGCCGGGGGCGGGCGCCGGAATGGCGGCCTGGATCTCGATGGCGTTCGCAAAGAAATTTTCCAAGGAGCCGGAGAAATTCGGCACCGGGCATCCCGAAGGCCTGTGCGAGGCAACGTCGTCCAACAATGCCGGTCTTGGCGGGGCTTGGGTACCGGCGCTGGTGTTCGGTATTCCCGGCGATGCGATCACGGCCATCGTCATCGGCGTGCTGTTCATGAAGGGCATGACGCCGGGGCCGACCATCTTCATGCATGCGGGCGACCTGCTCTATGCGCTGTTCATCATCTTCTTCCTGGCCAATCTGCTGATGGTTCCCATGGGCTGGGCGGCGATCCGGATCTCGCGGCATATCATTACCCTGCCGCGTGAAGTGCTGGTGCCGGTTATCCTGCTGTTCTGTATCGTCGGGTCCTTCGCGATCAACTCCTCGCTGCTGGGCGTGACGGTGATGCTGGCGCTTGGCGTTCTGGGTTATTTCATGGAGGAAAACGGCATTCCCATTGCGCCGGCCATCCTCGGCATCGTGCTGGGACGGATGGTGGAGGAGAATTTTTTCAACTCGCTGGCCAAGGGGCGCGGCGATCCGATGATCTTCTTCGACCGGCCGATTTCCGCCACGCTGGGCGTTCTGACCATCGCGATCTGGGTCGGCCCGCCACTGTTCCGGCTGTTCCAGAACCTTCGCGGCCAGACCCGTAACGCCTGACCGCAGGCGCGGCTGCGGCCCGTTTCTGGTGTCGCTATCCGCCTATCCGGGTGTTGATTACCCCGGCGCAATGGTCATACTTGGCTATCCGGGCGCATCGTTGTGCGATCCGGGACAGGGTCGGATACGGGGCGTGGGTAGCGGGCATGGATCTGGCGTTTTCAGGCGAATATCGCGAATTCCAGAACAACGTTCGGGCCTTTGTCGCGGCGAACCTGCCGCAGGATATTCGTGAAAAGGTGACGCGCGGCCTTCGGCTGGCGCGTGACGACCACCAGCGCTGGCAGAATATCCTGTCGGCGAAAGGCTGGATCGCGCCGGGCTGGCCGACGGAATATGGCGGCACCGGCTGGTCGGCGGTGCAGCGCTATATCTTCGATGAGGAATGCAGCCGGGCAGGAGCGCCTGGCGTCATTCCCTTCGGCACCAAATTCGTCGGCCCCGTCATCTATACCTTCGGGTCGGACGCGCAGAAAAGCTATTACCTGCCGCGCATCCTGAACAATGACGACTGGTGGTGCCAGGGCTATTCGGAGCCGGGCGCGGGCTCGGACCTGGCGTCGCTGCAGACCTGGGCGGTGCGCGACGGCGATCATTATATCGTCAACGGGACCAAAACCTGGACCACGCTGGCGCAATGGGCAACGAAGATGTTCTGCCTGGTGCGCACCGGCACCGAGGGCAAGAAACAGGAAGGCATCTCCTTCCTGCTGATCGACATGGCGCAGCCGGGGATAGAGATCAAACCGATCGTCACCTTCGATGGCGGCCGCGAAATCAACATGGTCCACCTGACCGACGTGAAGGTGCCGGTCGCCGACCGGGTCGGCGACGAGAACAGGGGCTGGACCTACGCCAAGTTCCTGTTGCAGCACGAACGCACCGGCACTGCCGGCGTCGGCCATTCCAAGGCGCAGATCCGGCGGCTGAAGGACATCGCGGCGCGGGAAAAAGCCGGCGGCCGCCTGCTGATCGACGATCCGGATTTCCGGGCAAGGATCGCGGAAGTCGAAATCGAACTGCAGGCGCTGGAATATACCGACCTGCGCTACCTGATGCAGGTCGCCGCCGGCAACCCGCCCGGCGCCGAATCCAGCCTGCTGAAGCTGCGCGGCACGGAAATCCAGCAGCGGATTTCGGAACTCCTGATGCAGGCAATGGGCTATTACGCGCAGCCCTGGCTGCCCGATGCGCTGGAATACGGCTGGAACGAGGACCCGGTCGGTCCGGCGGATGCGGCGCCCCTTGCGGCGGCCTATTTCAACAAGCGCAAGACGACGATCTATGGCGGCACAAACGAGATACAGCGCAATATCATCGCCAAGCTGGTATTGGGCCTTTAGGGCACATCAGGATTGCGGACAGGACATGGCGGGACAGCATGGATTTTGACCTCAGCGAAGAACAGCAACTGCTCAAGGACAGCGTCGAACGCTTCGTGCGCGAGGAATACCCGCTGGAAAAGCGCCAGAAACTGACGGTGTCCGAGGACGGGTTCAGCCGGCGGAACTGGGCGACGATGGCGGAGCTGGGCTGGCTCGGCGCGACCCTGCCGGAGGAATATGGCGGCATCGGCGGCGGTCCCGTCGAGGCCATGGTGCTGATGGAAGGCATCGGCCGGGGTCTGATCGTTGAGCCATATTTCTCGACCGTAATACTTGGCGGCAACCTTGTGCTCCGCGCCGGCGATGCCGCGCGCCGCCATGACATTCTGCCGAAACTGGCGGCCGGTGAAACCATGCTGGCTTTCGCCTATGTGGAACGGCAGGCGCGCTATGACCTGTTTGACGTGGAAACCACCGCGGTGCGGGACGGGGAAGGCTACGTGCTGACTGGCGCCAAGGGCGTCGTCTGCCACGCGGCCAGCGCCGACTGGATCGTCGTATCGGCGCGAACCGCCGGCGCCTCGCGCGACCGCGACGGCATCACGCTGTTTCTCGTGCCGAACAATACACCGGGCCTGACGCGCCGGGATTATCCGACCGTCGACGGGCTGCGTGCCTCGGAACTGGCGTTCGACAGGGTGCGGGTCGGCGCGGACGCGATTCTGGGCGAGGTCGACAATGGTCTTGTGCTGATTGAAGGGGTTGCGGAACAGGCGATAGCCGCGCTGGCGGCGGAAGCGGTCGGCTGCATGGACGTCCTGCTGGCGTCGACCAACGAATACCTGAAGACGCGCCAGCAGTTCGGCCAGCCGATCGGCAAGTTCCAGGTCATCCAGCACCGCATGGCCGACATGTTCATCGCCTGCGAGGAATCGCGCTCGATGAGTTACGTCGCGACGATGCGGCTGTCCGACCCGGATCCGGAACTGCGCGCGAAGACGGCGTCGGCCGCCAAGGTGCAGATCGGCAAGAGCGCCCGGTTCGTCGGCCAGCAATCGGTGCAACTGCATGGCGGCATGGGCATGACTGACGAGTTGAACATCGGTCATTATTTCAAGCGCCTGACCATGATCGACACGATGTTCGGCGACCAGAACCATCACCTGAAGCAATACGCCGCATTCCGCTAATCGTGCGGCCATGCCTCTTGGGGGGAATATGAGCGAGAGCGAATCGGAAGAGCCTGTATACGAAGCGCCTGAATTCGACGATTCCGTTACAGGCGGCGCCGACAGGATGGAATGGATTTCCGTCCGCGCGCTGGATGGCACGGGCCGGGCGAAACTTGTGGATGCGGGCGCCTATCTGCGCGGCGAGCTGAAAGCGCCCTGTTTCTGGGTGCAACTCGACCGGAATTATCCGGCGGTCCATCGCTGGCTCCGCGATGTATCCGGTCTCTCGGATGTCGCGACCCAGGGGCTGCTGGCGGAGGAATCGCGGCCCCGTTGTCTTTCCTATGAGGGGGGCGTGCTGTTGAACCTGCGCGGGGTAAATCTCAACCCGGGCGCCGATCCGTCGGACATGGTGTCGATCCGGATCTGGGCGGAAGCGGACCGCGTGATCACCGTTCGCCGCCGCAACCTGAAGGCGGTTCGGGATGTCGAGGAAAATCTCGAAGTCGGCGTCGGGCCGCGTACGACTTCCGAGTTTCTCGTCGCCATCACCGACCGGCTGACCGAACGCATGAGCCAGGTCATCAACGACCTGAACGACCAGGTCGACCAGCTGGAGGTGGACCTGCTGTCCGAGGAACCGGACGACCTGCGCGCCAGCCTGCGCAATTTGCGGCGCGAATCAATCGGGTTGCGCCGGTATATCGCACCGCAGCGCGACGCCATGGCGGCGCTGACGGGAGAACCGGTCGACTGGCTGACTCCGGTCGACCGGCAATTGCTGCGCGGCGTCGCCGACCGCCTGATCCGCTATCTGGAAGATCTCGATATCGCGCGGGAGAAGGCGACCTTCGTCCAGGACGAAATGAGCAGCAACCTGAACGAAAAGATGAACAGGAACATGTTTGTCGTTTCCGTCGTCGCCGGTATTTTCCTGCCGCTGACGGTGATCACGGGCCTGCTGGGCATCAATGTCGCGGGGATCCCCGGCGCGGAGTCGCCCTGGGCCTTTGCGACCGTGACGCTGATACTGGTCGCCGTGGTGGCCGGCGAACTGCTGCTGCTGCGCCGCCTGCACTGGTTTTGATCAGGCGTCCAGGCGGTAGAACTTTGTCGCCGTGTCGTGGAACATCGCCGCCTTCTCGCCGGCCGATGCGCCCTTCACCATTTTCTTGTTGGCGTTCCACAGCACGTTGTAGCTGCAACTGATCATGTCGACCGGGAAGTTGGATTCGAACATGCAGCGATCCGGTCCGAATTTCTCGATTGTGTGGCCGAAATAGCGCCTGTAGGCCTTCACCAGTTCGTCGCTGGTCGGCGGCAGCGGCCGGAATTCCCAGCCAAAACCGATATAATGCATGTTCAGCCCGCCAAGCTTGGCGTAGACATTCGGGCACTTCGACAACGCGGTCATGTTCTTGCGCCACTGCTTGAAGACTTCATCCTTCCTGTCGGCATAATGGCCGGTCATGACCGGGCCGCCGAAATGGTTGAGGACGATTTTGGTGTCCGGAAACGCCTTCGCCAGGTCCGTGACGTCGGGGATCTGGTGGAAGTAGCACCAGGCATCGAAGGTGAGGTTCCGCGGCGCCAGTTCGGCGAAGCCTTCCCGGAATTTCGGGTCGAGATACATGCCCGGCTGCGGATTGGCGCGGCCGTTGTAGACGTCGGGATGCGGGTCCCAGGTTGCAATCTGGCGAATGCCCCGGAAACGGCCCTTCGGTCCCCCGCCGGCCACGATATGCGCGTCCAGCGTCTCCGCGGCCTTTTTCGCGCCGAGGGTCAGGTCGACGGTGCCGACGATTCCTGCGGCGATTTTTGTGTCGCCATACAGGCCGGAAGCGCTCATCGCCGAAATGCCGTTGACGAATTCGGTCTCGCCGACGACCCGCAGATGCGCCGGGCCGCCTTTCCGGTGCATCGCGTGGGCTTCGATGAACACGGTGGACACGATGTTGTGGCCGCTGTTCAGGTCTTCCAGAATTTCGTTCATCAGGTAACGGTCGGCGACCCGTTCATGCTTGAATTCCCACAGATGGTGATGCGGATCGCAGATCGGCATGCCGGGGTCGATGGTCTTTTCCTGCACCTGGTTCAGCCAGGGGGTATTGCGTGCCATGGTGGTTCTCCCTAAAGGTTCGTATGCCGCGTCAGAGTTTGTAGATGCGCGTTGCCGTATCGTGGAACAGCGCCGCCTTCTCCTTCGCGGACGCGCCCTTCGCCATCTTCTTGTTGGCGTTCCAGAGCACGGTGTAGCTGCAACTCACCATATCCACCGGGAAGTTCGATTCGAACATGCAGCGGTCAGGGCCGAACCTGTCGATGACGTGTTCGAAATAGCGCCGGTACGCCGCGACCAGTTCATCGCTGGTTGGCGGCAGCAGCCGGTGCTGCCAGCCGAATCCGTTCATTTCCATGTTCAGCCCGCCCAGCTTCGCGACCACGTTCGGGCATTTCGAAAGGTCCGTGATGTCCTTGCGCCATGTCTTGAATATTTCGTCCTGTTTGCCCGCATAGGGGCCGATGCCGAGCGGCCCGCCGAAATGGTTCAGGATGATCGTCGTATCCGGGAACGCCTTCGCCAGGTCGGTCAGGTCGGGGATCGTGTGATGATAGCACCAGCCCTCGAAGCTGAGGTTGCGCGGCGCCAGTTCGGCGAAGCCTTCCCGGAAGGTCTTGTCCAGATACAATCCCTTGCCGGGATTCAGCCGCCCCCTCGGAATGATGGGGTCGGCATCCCAGCTGGCGCTGTGGCGGATGCCCTTGAACCGGCCCTTCGGACCGCCGCCGGCGACGATCTGCGCGTCCAGCACGGCGCCGGCCTTGCTGCCGCGGGTCAGGTCGGCGGTGCCGACGATGCCGGCGGCGACCAGCGTGTTGCCATAGAGTCCCGATGCCGCCATCGCGGCGACGCCGTTGACGAATTCGGTCTCGCCAACGCATCGCATGTGCTTCGGGCCGGTCTTGCGGTACATCGCGCCGCACTCGATGAAGACGGTGGATACGATATTGTGTCCGCCGCCCTGTACGTCCTCCAGGATGTCGTCCAGCAGGTAGCGATGCGCCACCCGCTCATGGCGGAACTCCCACAGGTGGTGGTGCGGGTCGCAGATCGGTAGTCTGGGCTCCAGGGGCTTTTCCTGCACCTGGTTCAGCCAGTTGGTATTGTACGCCATTTCGAAACCTCCCTGTTATGCGTCGCGAAAACGCGCGGCGAAGCCCTACAGACTGTAAATCCGCGTCGCGGTGTCGTGGAACAGCTTCGCCTTTTCACCGGCGGAGAAATCCTTCGAGATTTTCTTGAACGAATTCCACAGGATATTGTAGCTGCAGCTCAGCTTATCGACCGGGAAGTTGGATTCCCACATGCACCGGTCGGGGCCGAATTTCTCGATCACGAAGTCGAAATAGGGCTTCGTCGCGGCGACCAGTTCGTCGCTGGTCGGCGGCTTCGGACGGTGCTGCCAGCCGAAGCCCAGATAGTTCATGCCCAGCCCGCCCAGTTTTGCGACGACGTTTTCGCAGGTCGCCAGTTCGGCGAAATCCTTCTTCCAGACCTCGAAGATTTCATCGCGGCGACCGGCGTAACCGCCGAGTCCCAGCGGCGCGGCGAGGTGATTCATGATAATGACCTGGTCCGGATTGGCGCGGGCCAGGTCGATCATTTCCGGCAGTTGCGGATGATAGCACCAGCCTTCGAATGTCAGGCGGCGCCGCGCCAGTTCCTTGAAGCCCTCGCGATACGCGGGCTGCATGAGCAGGCCGGGGGCGGTAATGTCGCGGCCGTTCGGCACGGCCGGATCGGCGTCGTATGTGGCCATGTGGCGGATGCCCCTGAAGCGACCGTTGCCGGCGGCAATCTCCGCATCCAGCACGTCGCCGACGGCCGTGCCCAGCGTCAGGTCGGCATAACCGATGATGCCCGCGGCGACGCGCGTCTTCCCGTACAGGCCCGACGCCGCCATCGCGGCGATTCCGTTGGCGAATTCGACCTCGCCGACCGGTTTCATGGCCTCCGGCCCGTCCTCGCGGAACATGGTGCCGCATTCGATGAAGACAGTGGAAACGATATTGTGCCCGCTGCCGACATCCTTGACGATCTCGTCGATCATGTAGCGGGGCTCGACCCTCTCGTGCTGGAAATCCCACAGGTGGTGATGGGGGTCGCAGATCGGCAGATCCGGCTCGATAGGCTCCTCGGTGACCTGGGCAAGCCAGTCGTCATTCGTCCCCATGTCGTCATTTCCTCTCAATTCATACGGGTATCGGCCCGGACGGCTGTCCCGGCGGCGGCATGAAAGGGGACGGTAAATTCAATGACAGGCAGATTCAAGCATCGTGCGACAGTTGCCGGCCGCCCGCAACGCCGGGATGCGCTCAATCGTAGCTGATGGCGCCTTTAGGGATCGTCACATCGGTCGTGCCCATGACCCGCAGGACGGCGCGCAGCCGCCTGACGAGGTCGTCGCTGATCGACAGGTAGCGCATCCCGATGCCGGCCTGATCATTATGAATGACCTCGGCCCAGGTCTCGAATTCGAAGACATCTTCGCTGGTCAGCGGCAAAACAAAGCGGAGCATGACGCGTTCGCCGACCGCGGGCGAGCCCTCATAACCCTCGATTCCCAGGCCTGTCTCGCTCCAGTCCCGGACGTGGTGCGGCACGCCGTCGATATGGATCTCCGCCTGCGAACCGACGACGCGCTTTGCCGCGCGGCGTGGAAAAATCGTGCGGAACAGGCTGCTGAACATCATGAACGCATCTCAATCTATTAAGGGCGACAGTGCAATCCCGGCAGAGACTACACTGACAATCATCTAGGCGGCCTCCCCGACGGATGCGACAGTTTCGTTTGCAAG
>JBBDQU010000027.1 GCA_040905865.1 Alphaproteobacteria bacterium | reverse complement strand
TCCTGGCATCAATCCTCGGAACCATGGATCGTTAACCTGGATTCGTTGCCCTGGGGCCCGCGCGAGCGGAATTGATCGACGCGAGGCGCCCGGTCTATAGTCCGGCTTCGGCCCTTCCCGGCCCGGCGTTTTTTCAACTCGCCCCCGCGGGCTCATGACAACAGTGGAAATTGCCGTACCGCGCCGCGGCAGCGGGTTTCCCCGACCGAGGACAGAGACTCCCATGACCTACACCGTACTGATTACCGCCCCCGACCTGAACCCCAAGGGGATGGCGCTGCTGGACGAGCTGGGCGCGACGACCGTTATCGCCCCCGCCTATTCGAGCGAGGAAGAACTCGCGAAGCTGGCCGCCGATAACGAAGTGGACGGCATCATCGTGCGCGTCGGGCAGCTCACAAAACAGGTGATCGACGCCTCGCCGAAGCTGCGGGTGCTGTCCAAGGGCGGGATCGGCGTCGACAATGTGGACGTGGACCATGCGACCTCCAGGGGCATTGTCGTCTGCAACACGCGATACTCCAATTCGCAGTCGGTCGCCGAACACGCGCTGGCGATGATCATCGCCGCGAAGAAGGACTTTGTCCGGCTGGACAAGGACACGCGTAACGGCGGCTGGGAAAAGGCGACCTATTCGGGCACCCAGCTGGCCGGCAATCATGTCGGGCTGATCGGCTATGGCGGCAACGGGCGCGCGCTGGCCACCATGCTGAAATCCCTGAAATGCAGGATTTCCGTCTACGATCCGTATCTGGGCCACAACGCGGATTTCACCGGCGTCACCCGCTGCGGCAGCATCGACGAATTCCTCGGCGATATCGACGTGCTGTCGATCCACTGCCCGCGCACGAAGGAAAGCCTGAGCATGATCGACAGGCCGCAGATCGCGAAGATGAAGCCCAGCGCGGTCATCGTGAACTGCGCGCGCGGCGGCATCGTCAACGAGGACGCGCTGCTGGACGCGCTGACCACCGGCAAGATCGCCGCCGCCGGGATCGACGTGTTCCTGACCGAACCGCCGGCCAAGGACCACCCCTTCTTCAAGCTGGACAACATCATCGTCAGCCCGCATGTCGCCGGCGTGACCGATGAATCCGGCGAGATTTCGGGCGTGATGGCCGTGGAGAACGTCTACAAGATCCTGGACAACAAGCCTATCGACCTCGACTGCGTCGTCAATCCGGACGCCCTGCCGAAGCGTTGAGCACGACGGAAAGCAGCATGATGGATGACATTCTGGATGCGGGGCTCGCCCCCGCCGAGATCGAACGCCGCTTCGAGGAATCGGCGCAGGTCCTGACCACCCCCTGTCATGACGGCGACCTGGTCTGGCGCGTCTGGGGCGAAGGCGAGCCGCTGGTGCTGCTGCATGGCGGCTACGGCTCCTGGCGCCACTGGATCAAGACCATTCCGGTCATGGCGAAAACCCGCAGGCTCTATGTGGCGGACATGCCGGGGCTGGGCGATTCCGCCAGCGTCCCGCCGCCCTATGACGCCTATTCCATCGCGCGGCCGATCGCCGGGGGGCTGGACATATTGCTGCCCGCCCCGGCGCGGTACGATATCGCCGGGTTTTCCTTCGGCGGGCTGATCGGCGGCCATGTCGCGGAACTGCAGGGCGACAGGGTCAAACGCTATATCGCCATCGCGCCCGGCGGGCTGGGCATCGAACGGACCGGCGAACGCCGCCCGCTGGCCAAGATGACCCGGCACATGACCGACGAGGAGCGCCGCGCGGCGCACCGGCACAACCTGTCGGTCATCATGTTCGCGAACGACGACAATATCGACGACCTGGCGATCCACCTGCAGATGGAATCGACACGGCGCGGCCGCACCAAGAGCCCGCCCATCGCCCAGACCGACACGCTGGCCCGCGCGCTGCCGAAGGTGACGGCGGAGATCAAGGCGATCTACGGGCGGCTGGACGACGCGACCGGCACCGGGCTGGCGCGGCGCGAGGCGCTGTTCAGGTCGATCCGGCCGGGGCTCGACTTCCGCATCATCGAAGGCGCGGGCCACTGGGTGATGTACGAAACGCCCGACGAATTCATCGCCATCCTGCAGGAAATGCTGGCGGAGTAGCCGCTGTTCCGCGTCGGTCCGGCTATACCAAAAGCCAGCCAAGCGCCAGCAGCATGCCGAACAGCGTCATGGGCCCGCCCGCCCGGAAGTGATCCCGGAGACCGAGGATCACGCCTTCGCGCTTCGCCCGCTCCGCGACGATCAGGTTGGCCAGGCTGCCCACCAGCAGGAGGTTTCCCGCCAGCGTGGACAGCACGGCGAGCGCATGCAGCGCCGCCGGGGACAGGCCCGGCTGCGCCGCCAGCACCAGCGTCACGAAGGGCACATTGCCCACCGTGTTGCTGCCCAGCAGCGACAGCGCCGCCAGCGCCTCGGGATCCTCCAGCCGGATACCCGCGGATTCGAGCGCCCGCAGGATGGCGTCGTCCATCGTCGTTGCGCTGAACGCGCCGGTGACGATGAACAGGCCGGCGAACAGCACCAGAAGGTGCCAGTCGACCAGCGCCAGCATGTCGCGCGTCGACAGGCGGCGGCTCACCAGCAGCGCGCCGGCGATCATCAGGGCGCTCTGCCAGGCCGGCAGGTCGGTTGCAAGGAGGGCCAGCAGGACCGCCGTCGCGACTAGGCCCTTCGCCAGCGCCGGCCGGTTCAGCACCGGCACCGTCTGCGCCGCCGACCGGAACGGCGTGGCCAGTTCCCGCCGCCACAGCACCGCGACCGTCACGAACACGACAGCCAGCGCCGCCAGCGCGACCGGCGCGGCGTCGAGCGCATAGCGCCAGAAGTCGAGGCCGCCATGCTCCCCGATCAGGATGTTCTGGGGGTTGCCGATCAGCGTCGCGGCCGATCCGGCATTCGCCGCCCCGGCATGGGCCAGCAGATAGGGCCGGGGATCGCGCCCCGAAGCCAGCAGGCCACGGCACAGGATGGGCGTCATGGCGAACACGACGATGTCGTTGGCCAGCACGGTGGACAGCGCCCCCGTCACGCACACCACCAGCGCCAGCAGCCGCCAGGGCGCCGCGTCGGACGCGCCGAGCCGCGCGGCGCAGAACCCGTAGAAGCCAGAAGCCGCGAACTGCGCCGACAGCACCATCAGCCCGAACAGCACCGCCAGCGCGCCGACATTGACGCTGGCCAGCGGATCGCTGCCCGGCACGGCGGCAATCAGCAGGACGATGGCGCCGATCAGCGCGACGCCGGTGCGGTCGATCGCCAGCGCCGGCCAGCGCCCCAGCGCCATACCCGCATAGACGGCGACGAATACGATGGCGACGAGAAGTGAATGGGCGTCCAAGATGCTCCGATCCGGGCAAAAGCGCGCCTGGCGCTAATATCCTGTCCCGCAAAAGCACACATTCCGCAGCGGTTCGCCGCGCGTCAGGACGTCGAGATTCGCCGCGATGCTCACCCAGCGCCGGATCTAATACGGCCGGTCGCCGGCGACCTGGACACGGTGCATTTCGCGCCGGTGCGGGCCGCAGTCATGGATCGCCAGATGCTTCACGCAGCGATTGTCCCAGATCACGGTGCTGCCCGGACGCCAGCGCACCCGGCAGGTGAATTCCGGCCGGACCGCATGCCGGAACAGATAGTTGAGCAGCGGCGCGCTTTCCGCTTCCGTCATGCCCTTGAAATGGCGGGTGTAGGAAATGTTGACGAACAGCCCCTTCCGGCCGGTTTCGGGATGGGTGCGGATAACGGGGTGTTCGGCGGAGCACGGCTTCCAGTCGGCGTCGTCGCGCACCCGGTTGGCGCGGTTGCCGTTCACGCCGGATTGCGGCCCGGCGACGCGGGTGTCGTTATGCACCGCGATCATGCCGTCCAGCATCTCCTTCATGCCATCCGACAGGGTCTCGTAGGCCCGGTACTGGCTGGCGAACAGGGTATCGCCGCCGGCCTTTGGCGTTTCAATGCAGTGCAGCACGCCGGCGAGCGGCGGCGTATCGATGCAGGTGGTATCCGAGTGCCACTCCTGCCCGACGATCGCCTTGTCCTGCGGCTCCCGCTTGATATGGATGACTTCCGGGTTCGGGCCGTCATTCTGCAGGAAGGGATGCACGATCAACGGTCCGAACTGCCGCCCCAACCCCATCAGTTGCGCGTCATCCAGCGGCTGTTCGCGAAACACGATGACCGAATGGTCCAGCAGGGCCCGGTGAACGGCGTCGAAATCCGCGTTCCCCATCGGCTTCGTGACATCGACTCCAAAGACCTCCGCCCCGATTTGCGGTGTCAGCGGCCTAACCTCGATACTCATGGCAAATCCTTCCCAGATGCTTTCCGCCTATGGCAGCGCGCGCGCTTCCTGGAACCGGCGGAACAGATCCAGGAAATTCTCTTCCGTGTCCACGGTTTCCCGAAAACCGTATTTCCGGGTCTTGTTCATCGACGACATGAAATCCCAATGCGGCGTGAACAGGAAATCCCCGTAGGCCCACAACGCAACATCCCTGTAGGGTGTCTTGCGCAACCCGTGGCGTTCGACAATCCGTTCCCAGACCGGCGCCTTGTCCCCCATCGCGAGGCTCAGGTTGGTCGTGCGGACCGGCCCCAGTTCCATGCCGAAATACCTGGCGAAGACCGGCCACAGATTGGCCCAGCGGATGTAATCGCCATTGAGCATGTTGAACGCCTCATTGGCGCAGGCAGGCTCGGTCGCCATCCAGGTCAACGCCCGCGCCAGCAGGGTTGCATCCGTACACTGGAAGACCGCGTTGTAGTTCGCCGGCGTGCCGGGAAAGCACAGAGGCAGGCCCAGTTCCTTCGAGATCGCGGCATAAACGCCGATCACCATCACCATATTGCGCGGCATGCCGGTGGCGTAGTCGAGAATTCCGTGCGGGCGGCTCGAGGTATAGGTCCAGGGCGCGGTCTTCACCCGTTCGATCAGGTAGTCTTCCTGCACATAGTAGAAATTATTGACCAGGACCCTAGGGTCGTCCTCTTTTGACGGGGTCTTGAAGGGGCCCAGATTGGATCCGTACCATTTGGTGCCCTCGACCAGATGGACGTGCTCCAGCGGATTGCCGCGGGCTTCCGTCGCCTCGACGACATTCCGCAGCATCGTCGCGTTTTCCTCAATGGGCTCCAGCCCCTTGGAATCATGATCGTAGCGGCCACAATAGAACAAATGCGTGATACCGCTGACATCGGCCAGGGCCCGGTCGCAGGCATCCCGTTTCATCAGATCCGCATGCACGTAATGTACGCCCTGCCGCGGCTGGTCCGGGACGCTGCGGGTCAGCGCCACGACTTCCCAATCGTCCAGCCCCGCCAGATGGTCGGCCAGCCGGCCGCCGACGATTCCCGTGCCGCCGGGGATCAATGCCTTGTAACGCGCCATATTCTTCCGTTCCCTATTCCGCTGCCGCGCGCGCCGGATAGGCCAGCGCCGCCACGAATTCCCGCGCGGAAGTTTCCTCCAGCGACATCGCCAGGGTTTCCAGCCGGATCGCCTGGTCTTCGGTCAGGATACCCTTCATCAGCCGGTGAAATTTCTCGATCATTACCGCTTCCTTGTTCGGGTTGGCGATGGAACCGGACGGATCGTCCCGGTGGGCGCGGTCGAATTCGCCGCTGCCGGGAACCCGCTCGACTTCCACCCACCCCGGATAATGCGACGGGTAGATATCGTCCATTTCCGCGTCATGGACGAGTTCGATCCGCTGCGCCAGTTCTACGGTCGCCGGTTCCGACAGCCGGTCGGGCGAGAACTCGCCCGGCAGCGCCTGACCATACCGCAATGACGCGGCAACGCAAAAGCGCATGCTCATCTGCGCGTTCAGCACCGTGCCGGGTACGTAGTCGAACCCGCACTGTTCTTCGACCAGACGGCACTGCCCCACACGAACCCGGCGTCCCGACAGATCGGGGTAGCGGTCATGCAGTTCGATCCCGGCATCGATGTAGGAATGAGTGCTGCCGCAGGCCGCATGCGGCTTGAAGGATGTCGTTTCCTGCCGCCAGATTTTGCCGAGCCCTTCAATCAGCGGGGCGTGATTGCCCGCATCGGTAAAGGTCCACAGGAACCCGCCATCGACGGCCTCGTAAATCTGCGTCGGTCCGGTAAAGCCGGCCGCCGCAAGTTCCGCCGACGCCACGCCGGAACGGGCCGCCTGCCCCGCATGCAGCCGTTTGCTCATCGCGCCATCGGCCGTAAAGGCGAACAACCCGCTGCTCTGCGTGCCCGCCAGCCCCATCGCCCAGGCCGTCTGCTCCGCGTTCAGCCGCATCAGCACCGAGGCCGCGGCCGCCGCGCCGAACGTCCCGCAGATTCCGGTGATGTGCCAGCCGCGCGCCTTCGCATCCGCCGCGCCGATCGCCGCCGCTGAGCGGATCATCACCTCATACCCCGCGGCAATCGCGGTCATCAGCAATTCGCCGGAGGCATCGACGCGTTCGCCGACGGCCAGCGCCGCCGGGACAACCACCGCGCCGGGATGCTGCTTGGTCTGATGGAAATCGTCCAGTTCGAAGGCATGGGTCGCGACCCCGTTGACCAGCGCGGCATCCGATGGCCGCATCGAAGCGGTACTGTCGCCCCAGACAGACGAAACGCCGTTGCCGCCGCCGGCCCGCACCCAGCCTTCCGCGATCCCGCTCCAGGGCTGCGAGCGCCCCTGCAACCCGCAGCCGAATGTATCCAGCACCGCGTGTCGCAGAAAGCGCCGCGTGCTTTCCGGCACGTCTTCGGATTTCAGATTCGCCACCCATTCCGCCACCTGCATGGTGACGCCCCGTGCCGCTTTCTTCCGGTCTGTCATGATTATCTCCGTCTCTTTCCCGTTTTTCTAAGCCGCCGCCATACCGGCCAGTGCCGACGCGGGGACATATACAAAGCCGTCGAACAGACGGCGCTGGGTCCGCACGACGATGGCCTTTTCCGCGTGCCAGGCATCGTTTTTCATCGCAACATCCGCCGCGCAGACAATAACACCCGAAGGCTGGATGATGCGAATATCGCCGGCTCCCGCGCGCAAGACACAGTTCACCACCGTACCCTCTATCCGGGCCGCGGTCGCCATACAGATTGTCCCGGTCAGCGGCAACGCACGATGCACATTACCCATGGAGACCATCCGTCCGGTCAGGTCCCCGGATTCCGCTGAAACGGATTCGCCTGACAGCAGCACAGCATCCTGGGCCGGCGACACAAAACCGATTGTCGGTTTGTTCGGCGACGGCGGCAGGCCCATCGCCGCCCCGCCCGCCTGCCGGATTGCCTGCAGCCGTTGCATGAGGTCCGTCCGGGCGTCCAGGTCGGCAGGCAGTTCCGCGCCGGTTATACCAAGATCGGCAGCTGCGACAAATACTGCCGGATTGGCGGAATCGACCAGGGAGGCCTGAATCGGTTCGTAACCTTCGGGATAGAGCGTGTCCACCACGTTCCCCGTCGGCAGAAGCCGCCCGGTGCCGGCCCCGCCCGGATCGAGGAATTCGAGCCGCACCGGCGCCCCCGTCCCGGCGACGCCCGGCAGCGCCTGCGCGCCATCGACGGCGGCGCCGCCGTCATCCAGGGCAAAGCGCGAATGGATGATCTTGCTTGTATTGGTGTTGTGTATCCGGACCAGGGCTTCGTCACCAGAAGCCGGGACCAGCCCCTCATCCACTGCAAACGGCCCCATCGCCGAGGACATATTGCCGCAATTGGTGCCATAGGCAACCTGCGCATCGCGCACGGAAACCTGGGCGAATGTATAGTCGATATCCGCATCTTCGCGGCTCGGCGGGCCGACCACGCAGACCTTGCTGAGCGAGGAAATGCCGCCGCCCATACCGTTGAGCTGCCGCCCGTTCGGGTCCGGGCTGCCGATAGCGGCCAGGAAGATCGGATCCCATTGCGACCGGTCCGCCGGCAGGTCCTTTACATGAAAAACCAGCGCGTTGCTCGTCCCGCCGCGAATGAATGCCGCCGGTATCCTGATCTGCCTCATGCGCTCACTCTCCGCAATATTGCCGCCCGATGTTACGCCGGCCGGGCCGACAATGTCATCAGCCGGACAGTATCCGGTGACACCCATTAGGCGTTAAGTTGCAAGAGGGAATATTTTTCCTTGCCGCC